>JAGRBY010000084.1:0-11864 GCA_020433835.1 Anaerolineae bacterium
CCTCGTTACGTGCAAGATAAAATCAGCAATTCGCTGGTCAACTACCAAGAAGATGGGTACATCAATCCCTTTATGGTCATGAACGAGCTGGAATCAGGCATGAAAAATCATCCTCTGATTACAGATGAAGATCAGCGCAAGAGTTATCGGGAACTGCTGGCTGTGGTTAAGAATGAGTATACTGAGATTGTGAAAAACGAAGTTCAGCGGGCCATCAGCGCCGATGAAGAAGCCATCAAGCGCCTGTGTTCTAATTACATCGACAACGTGAAGGCTTATACCCAACGTGAAAAAGTAGTCAACAAATTCACCGGTCAGGCCGAAGAACCCGATGAGCGATTGATGCGCAGTATCGAAAAGAAAATCGACATTCCCGAAAGCCGTAAAGATGATTTCCGGCGCGAGATTATGAACTACATCGGTGCCCTGGCGATTGAAGGCAAAACCTTTGATTACAAAACAAACGCTCGTTTGCAAAAAGCACTTGAGTTGAAACTTTTTGAAGATCAGAAGGATAGTATTAAACTTACCTCTCTGGTCAGCCAAGTTGTCGACCAGGCCACCCAGGAGAAAATTGACGTTGTTAAAGCCCGTTTGATCAAAAACTTCGGTTATAACGAGCAAAGTGCGACAGACGTATTAAATTACGTAGCCAGCATCTTTGCCCGTGGTGATACAAACGGCGCATAATCAGAATTAATAAGTCGAAAATTGCCGGAAGGTGCAGGGTGTTTTTTAGCGCCTTGCACCTCGACCAAAAGCAGTTACCCGGCAATAATAGACGGATGAGCTACGGAATCCATGCAAAGAATTCAACAAGACTTAAACCGTTTTCGCCGTATTGTACGGGGACAGATCAAAAAGAACTTACGCAAGTATATGTCGCAAGGGGAAATGATTGGCCGGCAGGGTAAGCGGGCCGTCAGCATCCCCCTTCCTCAAATTGACCTGCCTCGTTTTCGATACGGTCCTAAACAGTCAGGCGGCGTAGGTCAGGGAGAGGGTGAAGTTGGCGATGCGATTGGCAAAGGCGATCCGCAAGAAGGTTCGGGCGAAGCCGGCAAAGACCCTGGCCAGCACATTATCGAGGTCGACATCACCCTGGAAGAGTTGGCCGAAATTTTAGGCGAAGAGCTTGAACTCCCCAACATCGAACCCAAAGGCCAGAAGAACATCGTTGCCGAAAAGGCGAAGTACAGCGGTATTCGGCGGGTTGGCCCTGACAGTTTACGCCATTTCAAACGTACATACAAAGAGGCTCTGCGCCGTCAGGTGTCCAGCGGCCTCTATGATTTTAAAAACCCGGTCATCATTCCCATTCGCGATGATATTCGCTACCGCTCCTGGACTGAAACGCCACTACCCCAAAGTAATGCCATCATTATCTACATGATGGACGTTTCCGGTTCTATGGGCAACGAGCAAAAGGAGTTGGTTCGCCACACCGCGTTTTGGATTGAAACCTGGCTAAGAAGCCAGTACCAACAAATTGAAATCGTTTACATTGTGCACGATGCGGCAGCCAAAGAGGTTGACAAAGAAACGTTCTACCATCTTCGCGAAGGTGGCGGCACCCGCATTAGCAGTGCCTACAATTTATGTAACAAAATTATCGACGAGCGCTATCCCCCAACAGAATGGAATATCTATCCTTTCCATTTTAGCGATGGTGACAACTGGGGCAATGGCGACACACAAATTTGTACCAAACTGCTTGCGAATGAAATTATCCCTAAATCAAATCTATTTTGTTACGGACAAGTTCGCAGTTTGTATGGCTCAGGCAACTTCTTCCATGACCTCAAAAATCATTTTGAAAAGGAAGACGGGCTGGCGATGTATGAGATCACCAAGCGCGATGAAATTCTCGATGCGATTAAAGAATTCTTGGGGAGGGGTCGGTAAATGAAACGTACGGATCTCTCGCCTGAATTGCAGGCTGCCTGGGATGAAATTGATGGTTATGCCAAGGGCTATGGCTTAGATTACTTTCCTATCATTTACAAAGTTCTCGATTACAAAACTTTGTATGAGATTGCGGCTTTAGGCGGCTTTCCCATTCGCTATCCGCACTGGCGTTTTGGAATGGAGTACGACCAGCTATCCAAAGGGTACACCTACGGGTTAAGCGTTATTTATGAGATGGTCATCAACACCGATCCATCGTATGCCTATCTGCTGGAAGGCAATGAGATGGTTACCCAAAAGATGGTGATGGCTCACGTAACGGCCCACGTCGATTTCTTCAAACACAATATGTGGTTCGCCTACACCAATCGAAAAATGCTTGATGAAATGGCGAACCACGCGACACGTATCCAACGGTTAATCAACCGCTATGGGTATGAGATGATTGAAGATTTTATTGACGTGTGTCTGTCGTTGGATAATTTAATTGATTATCATGCTCCTTATATCAAACGTCCAGAGGCCAGAACCGAAATTCCTCTCTCCTCACCACTCGCTGAAGATAGGGCGATTGAAGGACTTAAGGTTGACCGAGATTACATGCGCCACTACATTAATCCACCTGAGTATCTGGCTCAGCAGCGACAAAAGCAGATTGAGGAAAAGCAGAAAGCCCGAAATTTCCCGGAAAATCCTCAAAAAGATATTCTCTTGTTCCTCCTCAATTACGCCCCTCTCGAACCATGGCAACACACCATCTTGGAGATAATTCGAGATGAATCCTACTACTATGCCCCTCAAGGCATGACGAAAATCATGAACGAAGGCTGGGCATCGTACTGGCACAGTAGAATTATGACCGAGAAGGCATTGACCGACTCGGAAGTCATTAGCTTTGCTGACCACCATGCCGGCGTAGTGGCGACCAGTCCGGGGCGGTTAAATCCCTACAAGTTAGGTTTGGAGTTACTACGCGATATCGAGGATCGCTGGAACAAAGGCAAATTTGGCAAAGAGTATGAAGAGTGTGAGGATATTCAGGCCAAACGTAATTGGAACAGAAATCTAGGTTTGGGCCAGGAAAAGCTTTTTGAAGTTCGCAAACTGTATAACGATGTCACCTTTATCGACGAATTCTTAACCCCGGAATTTGCCGCCGATCAAAAACTTTTCAGCTTTGATTACAATGACCGGAACGACCTTTATGAGATTGCCTCGCGCGAGTTCAAGATGATTAAGGAAAAACTTCTTTTCCAATTGACGAACTTTGGCCAACCCTACATTTGTATAGAAAATGGTAATTATGGTAATCGTGCGGAACTCTACTTAAAACATCGCTATGAAGGCGTTGATTTGAAATATGATTATGTAAGAGATACCATGCGGAACTTACACACCATTTGGACTCGGCCTGTCCATCTGGAAACGGTTATTGATGACGCCCCTTATATTTTATCATATGACGGAAATGAATTAACGAAACAAAAACTGTAATTGGCACTCGGGTAGAGTTCAGGTAAAATAGTAAAACGATATCACATGTTTAGCTGGAGAAAATTTACATCGTACTGGTATAGAAAATTTATGGTCTGTTTTGTAGTTATTTGGGAGGTTAACAATGGATATTAAAGAACAACTTATCGAGCAGTTAAATCAGTTTGCGGCTAAAGGGCCAGAACACGTTGAAGCTGTAATCCAAAATACGCCTGAGCGAGGCTATATCGTGGACGTTTTATCGAAAACGGATGATAGTGTCGGCGCGTCGCTGAATGTAGCCGATTATGATCGCTTCAGTGTGGCCCTGCGTCACTTAGAGGTTTTTAACAAATCAACTACTGTAGACGCCGATGAAGTTAAAACCTATCTGCAGCAAAGTGCTGAGGCTATTGTTGAAAAGCTAACCTACCTGGAAGAGCCTCTAGAGTTGTTAGAACTTGACCAAACTGAGGGTATCGCCCAAATACGCAGTAATCCGCCATTAACAAATGCCGCTGAAAACGAAGCGATCTATTGGGAAGTTTTTCTGCGTGCAACTCCCCACGCCCACGTTAAGCTAACCCGCTATCACTGGTCTGCCAATACGGGCGATCGAACCATTGTAGCTTACCCGGCCACGTTTACAACGTTAGGTCGGATTGCTGAAGATTTAGCCAATGGACTGGCTAAAAAAATATCCAACGAAGAATAGTGTAAGCAATAAGCCAAAGCGGAGAGACGAACATGCCCCTTTATGAGTACTACTGTCCTGATTGTCATACCAAATTTGATGCCTTGCGGCCAATGAGCAAAGCGGACGAAACGATTGCCTGTAAAAGTTGCGATAGCGAACGTCCAACCCGTACACTGTCTATGTTTGCAACCATAAGCAGCAATGCCGATTCGACAAATCGTCAACCGGTAGCCAGAAGTTTTGGTGGTGGATGTTGCGGCGGAGCCTGTGGTTGTGGCCATTAGATGGCCAGTTGGTTGGTTGCTAGTTGGTCAATTTGTTAGTTAATTAACCAGATCACCTCGTCATAGAAAACAAAAAAGAGTCCGGGATATATTCCGGACTCTTTTTTGCTTTAAAGAGATTTTTGTTTAGAACAATCAGATAAGTTTGGTTTATCGTGCTAAAAACGTTTAAACAAACAAGGGGCCACACTTGCGTGTGACCCCTTGCCGCGCCGTAGCACCTTATCTGTTAAACAGAGGTGATGCTACGGCGCTGCATAAATTACTGCTAGACATTCGCATCACCTCCTTATTTAGAGATAGCAATTTTAGGAGGTGAGAGTTATTTAATTAACTCATCACGCCGATATTATTGCATAAACCTGACGTGTTGTCAATTACCTATTTTAGTGATTAGGTCAACTGACCAGGTTGATTATGCAAGATATCAGCTAACAGCGCGGTCTCGATATTCGCACCTGTCAGCACACAGACAACGATTTTACCCTGAAATGGATGCGACTCGGCCAGCAAGGGAGCCAAAGCAAGAGAACCCGATGGCTCAACAACCAACTGTTCTTGTTCCACAAACGTAAAAACCGTTCGGCGCAGTTCAGTCTCGGAGAAAAGGAGAATATCATCGATAAGCGTTCGGGCAATATAAAAAGGAATCGCCCCAAAACCACCGGCCAACCCATCCGCAATGGTTGGCTCATGATCGTAAGTTTCAAGCGGCAAATTTTGCGCAAAAGAAAGTTTCGCCGCCGGTGATGCTGTCGGCTGCACGCCGATAATTTGGCATCCGGGCGACATCCGCTTAACCGCCACACCAATACCAGCTACCAAACCGCCGCCGCCAATAGGAACGATAATGACCTCCGCATCAGGTAGATCGCTGATAATTTCAAACCCACACGTGCCTGCTCCGGCAATGACAATGGGATCATCATACGCCGGAATGTAGGTTGCTCCGGTTTCTTTAACAAACGCCTCGGCAGCGTGGTGCGCTTCATCGTACGTTTGGCCGGCCAACCGTAAGTTAATGGCAAATCGCTTTAATTTGGCGATTTTAGGAGCAGGGGCGTTTTGGGGTACAAAGACCGTAACATTTGATATATTAAGCGCAGAAGCTGCGTACGCCAATCCAAGAGCGTGGTTTCCGGCACTGGCCGTGACCACACCACGTGCCAACTCGGCTGAATTCAAACTCATCAGCTTATTTAACGCTCCCCGAATTTTGAAACTACCGGTCGGCTGGCGACATTCAAGCTTAAGCCACACATGTGCACCGGTTAAAGCACTAAGTGCCTCGCTGTGAACTAAAGGAGCACGCCGAATGAACGGTTTTATCTGATGGTAAGCCTGCAAAATATTGTGAAGCTTGATCATACCTTATCCTCCGGCCAGGGTAAATAGGATAATCTCCGGCGGACAAAGTAATCGCATCCGAGGAGCGCTCAGGCCTTCCAGCCCTATACCTCGGCTAACGTAAAGAGTCGTGTTCTGTTCGATGTAAGGTCCCATTTCGTACTGCTTGCCGGTGACACTGCTGGTTAGAATAGCCCCATAGCCAGGCATACGAATCTGACCGCCGTGAGTATGACCGCATAGGTACAAATCGACATCATAATTTTTCACAACAGGCATTAATTCCGGGGAGTGATACAGCAAGACACGGGCAGAGTCGTCAGGTGTAATTTCCAAAAGATTTTTCAAAGCCGATGCGTCAGACTGCAAATCGTGTTCGCAATCCATACCGATGAGAGCCAATTGTTGCCCGTCGGCCAATTGAATTACGGCGACTTCATCCCGCAGTAAACGGATGTTAGTACCATCGAACAACGAAGGCGTAGTATTACGCGGGTCGACGGGCGGGCTACCTAACGTAGCATAGACACCATACGGAGCGTTAAGCTTCGTTAGAATTTTCCGCACATCCTGCCGGGCAACCGGATCATCAACATAAGAGAGGTTAAGGTAATCTCCGGTGATGACGATTAAATCAGGCTGAAGCTGATCGATCATCTCTAAGAGATGCGCCTCGCGCCGGGTGAACCGTTCGACATGAAGATCACTGAGATGAAGTAAACGTAGTGGCGATGAAGAGTTTGACCAGGCAGCAGGCTGAATATTGCGATGGGTTACATTCAGAGCAAATGGCTCGTGTAACATACCCCACCCATAGACGCCACTTCCAAAGAGCTGAAACATGAGCAGCAATCCTAGCCCAACGGCTGCTGACCCCGACAGCCAGGCTATGAATCCGGCTACGACGACAGCTCCCAATCGTGGTACAGTTTTAACCAAAAGCTGAGGGCCAATCGGTCCAAAAGAGCGCCCTGAAGAAATCAACCACTTAAGCAGCAGCCAATCACTTACGGAAAAAAGAAAATAAAGGCCGGCGGCCAGTGTAGCGCCGGTGCTCAGCAGCCACCAAAGAATCCCCGCCATAATCGTCAAACCAATTAACCCAACCCCCAACTGCCAAAAATTCCACCTAGCCGGGATATGGGTCGCCAAAAATATCTTGTGCAGCCAGCGCTCTTCTAAAACGCCAACTTCAGGGGGGATACGCATTTTGGTAGAGGCTTGATAACTGACGTTAAGAGGGGATTTCACCTTCTGGGAGGTACTTGGGATGCTCATACGCGACTCTTGAATAAGATTAATGTGTTGCCCTGGGGGGTATCAAACTGATAATCGACACGGTCAATTAAATTGTAGATAAAAAACATGCCCATTCCCCGTCGATTTCGCTCCTCTAGCGGGGCAGTTGGATCGAGCCGGGGAATTTGATCGGGGCTAAACGGTTGACCTTGATCGGTAATAGAGATTTGCAATCCTTCTGATTGGGCGATGCAGGCAATGTAAATTTGTCCGTTACCCTCTCCGCCATAAGCATGCTCAATAATGTTGGTACAGGCTTCATCAACGGCCATCTGTACAGCGTAGACCGCTTTTGCATCTAAACCAGCCTGATCGGCAGCTTCTGCGACAAAATCACCAATTTGAGCCAAATTTTTAAAATAGCCTGAAACGGTAAGGGTTTGGAGACGGGTCATTGAAACTCAAATTATGCTAACACTAGGGAATATGCTTTAAAAGTCACCCACGGCCTCAATTTCGCTAGCATATATCTTAAAAAGTGGTGTCAGGCCAGCTAAATCTAAAACTTCAGAAACGCGCTTGGGGACTTCAGCCAAAACCAACTCACCGCGATACAACTTTTTGCAGGTATTCTGAGTGGCAATCAGTTCGCCCAGTCCGGCGCTGGAGATAAAGGTTACTTCCTTCAAGTTGAGCACAATTTTGTAACGCCCGTTTCCGGTAATACCGGCCAATGCCTCGGCCAGCGTTTTAACGGTTGAAGTGTCGATACGCCCTTTGGCGACCACCACATCACAGCGACGGTGTTGTTTCGTTTCGACTATCATGTATGTTATACCCTCCCCTAAATCCAATCGATGCTCAATAATTTGTAGATTACAAGCGGGCAATTATAACATCAGCAGGGCCGGATCACAAGCAACTCCACACCTTGTGGTTGGTTACGATGATATTTGCCTGGCGATTTTCTGAACCTGCTCCCATTCTTCTGGCGTATTCATATTGACAAATGCGTATAAATGGGGATCAAATTTTTCTATGGCTGGGCGTTCGATGTAACGAACTGTCACCTCATCAAAAAAACCTATGATTTTTAGTCTATTTTTAAGCAACCGCGCTTCAATGGGGGCCAGACAAGCCTTGCTGTAAACAGCGTGCATGGTCTCCGGCTGGGGCGGGTTGATGACAGGCGCGACGACATCGGCACTATCAGCCAGATTTATGAGGTACTGCAAAAGATCGGCGTTCAAAAAAGGCATATCGCAGGCAACAACCAAAACGTGCGGATGCCGGGCCTCATGGATGGCTGTAAAAAGGCCCCCTAAGGCCGCTTTATCAGGATAAATATCATTCACCATCCGCAGTCCGTATTGTTGATACCGGTCTGATGTATTGGTACTAATAAAAACATCATCAGTGAGCGGCTGCACGCACTCTAATACGCGTTCGATAACCGGCTTGCCACCGACCTCTAAAAATGCTTTATCTTGCCCCATACGCTTGCTTTGCCCGCCGGCCAAAACTGCAATACTAACCAAGGTATTACCTCACAAATTTCTAGGCTTAAAACTCAAAAAGCCCGGGTATGAACAGTTAACCACGAGCTTTTTAGAAACAAGGACTTACTGAAACCAACCACAAGTCCTTAATATTAAGGGATTGTACGGTGCTACTAATCAGGAAGAAGGTAATAATCTAAGCCTGATTTGTGTGCATATATTCAACGGCTTCGCCAACAGTGGTAATTTTCTGAGCTTCTTCGTCAGAAATTTCGCCGCCAAATTCTTCTTCAAAAGCCATGATCAACTCAACCAAATCGAGTGAGTCGGCTTCCAAATCATCGCGGAAGCTGGCTTCCATAGTCACATCATCCTCATCAGCGCCAAGTTGTTCAACAACAATGGCCTTGATCTTTTCAAACACTTCGTCTTTAGTCATTAGAAATTATTCTCCTTTAGGTTTTTAGGTTTGCCGAGTGCTTATCCGACAAATATTAGCGCATTTTACTTATGCTGGCAAAAGACGCAACTTGGACAATAAGCCCAATATGCTATCCGCAACAGAAAAGCACTATGGTAAAAAACACCGTACGCTAAGGAAAGTTGCGAGAAACTATGCTCAAATTGTCACTAATTTCACAAAGAACCCCGATTTTTGCCTAAATGGTAAGTATGTTGCCCAATTTAGCCCAAAAATAAGCCTTTGTGAGTCTCCTGAAGAAAAACCGGGGTTCTCATGATTGCCAATAATTTCACGAGGTTGGTTTGTATGTTTGGCCGCTTTTGTCTATCATTTAAGAAAATAAGCTAACTTTTTTTGAGACCATTATGACCACAATTATGCTCATCTTTACCATGGCCCTTTTCTTTGGCAGTGTTGGAACCCCCCTGGCCCGCAAAGCAGCCATTAAATCAGGGTTTATTGCCGCACCCAAGGCTGATAGAGCCCATCAGGAACCTACGGCACTTATGGGCGGGTTAGCTATTTACGCAGCTGCTATCATTGCTTTGTTAATTATTATATTTATTAGTGCCCTCATCGGCAACGTTTTTCGCCTGGGTGAATTTGCCAGCATCATTATCGCCGCCTCGCTGATGGCTGCTCTGGGATTGTGGGACGATCGCAAAGCTTTACCGCCGTGGTTAAAACTGATTGCGCAACTAATCCCGGCGGTTATTGTTTTTATGGCCGGTGTAAGAGTCAGCAGCCTGCCGGTGCCAGCTACTGCATTTTGGGGAAATATGATCCGATTTGTAGTCACCCTGGCCTGGATACTCTATATTACCAATGCTCTCAATTTTTTAGATAATGCCGATGGCATCGCCGCTATGACCAGCGCCACCACAAGTGCCAGTTTTTTGCTTATCGCCGTTTTGAATGGCCAGCAGTTGGTTTCTGTGTTAGCCGCAGCCGTGTTAGGAGCCAGTTTAGGCTTTGCTCGCTACAATTTGCCGTTACCTAAAAGCACTATCTTTATGGGCGACTCCGGATCATTATTCTTAGGGTTTCTCTTAGCTGTATTGGGTATAAAAATTCGAATTCCCGGCAATGCGCCTGAAATCACCTGGATGGTGCCGATCATTGTTCTGGCTCTGCCTATTTTTGATACGGCCCTGGTCTATATTTCGCGAACGCGGCGAGGGCAATCGTTTTTTAAGGGGGGTGTCGATCACAGCACCCATCGCTTGAGCCGCTATGGACTGGATAAGTTATCTGTGGCGCTAGCCGTCAGTTTAATTAATGGCGCGTTGGGACTTGTGGCTATTTTTGTTACCCAAGCATCCAAGTCCGAAGCGTATGTGGTGGGGATATCATTGGTGGGATTGGCACTCTATGCATTGTGGCAGCTTGAATTCAAAGCGTCATTTTGGTTTAGAACCGGTAAAGAACCCGTTCAACTCAACCCCGTAAGTGCCGAAGGGAAAAGCTAAGGTTTCAAACAAAAAGGCTCATGCCATACACCGTGAGCCTTTTTCGTAGTAACCAATTGGCTACTAAATTCCGTTTTCGACTATCGGAATAGCCAATGTAAATGTACTCCCTTTTTCGGGCTGACTCTCAACCCATACTTGTCCGCCGTGCTGTTCGGCAATGGTTTTTACAATGGCTAACCCCAGACCGGTTCCGGGGATATCATCCACTTCCGAGCGTGCCCGATAAAACTTCTCGAAGACACGCGGCAAATCTTTAGCCGAAAGCCCCGGTCCATTATCCGTAACAGAAACAACCGCCTGATCGTGATCGTTCCTGGCCAAATTTATACTCACTCTGCCGCCCGATGGGGTGTATTTAATCGCATTATCAACCAGGTTACTCACAGCCCTAATCAGCAGAACCGCATTCCCTTGAATAAACAGACTATCATCGGCCCTGTCCATAATAAGGTCGATTTCTTTTGAGGAGGCCAATGGTCGAAGAGTGCCAATACTGGAAAGGACAATCGACTCAAAGTCGACATCCTCAACCTTTAACTCTTCCAACCTTTCCAGTCGGCTAAGTTCCAATAGATCCTCGATCAGTGATTTCATCAGGTTGGCGGCCCGCGTCATACCGTCCAAATCTTCCTCTTGACGGGTGGTGATGGGGCCATCCATACGGACCAACTCTATATACCCTTTAACGGTAGCCAGCGGCGTGCGCAGATCGTGCGTAAAAGCCGTCACAAAATCGCGCTTGAGTTGATCAAGTGCCTTAAACGCACTAATATCCTGCAAAACAGTTACCTGCCCCATTTCAGGAATTTCGACAACGTTGGCCCACATTGTTCGGCCATCCGGCAACGGTATTTCCCCGGAAGACGGTGTGTTGGGCGAGAGGATTTTAAGCAGCTCTTGGTTCTCGGTCAGCTCGATAAGGGGCTGATTGGGGGCGGGTTCGCGCTTTAAACCCAAAATTTCTCGCGCTGCGGGATTTAAGAGCAGCGTTTCGTTAGCCGAGTTTGTCACCAAAACGGCGTCCTGCGTACCGTTGATAATAGCCGACAGTTTAATGCGCTCTTGTTCTGTCTGCCTAAAGAGTTGAGCATTTTCCAGCGCGATAGCCGCCTGACCGGCAATAGCCTCCAACAGCGGCAAATCGGCTGCCTTGAATTGGTTCGGTTCATCCTGCACCAGAGTCAACACGCCAATAATCCGCTGGCGACGGCGCAACGGGGTGCTGATGACCGAGCGAACATCGTAGGGCTGGTTCGCATAAACCAGCCAGCGTTCATCCAGGCGCGTATCATGGATAACATCACCACGACCGTTTTTAAGCACCCATCCGGCAAATCCGTCGGTGAGAATGCTGCCAACGATACTGGCCGCCCGCTCACGGCTTAAATCTTCCTGTTGTAAGATATAGGCCACAACGCGATCTTGCTGGTCAAGCAACATCACGCTGCCGGTGGTCGCATTGAGGTGGGCCACAGTTAGATC
>JAGRBY010000084.1:11874-17532 GCA_020433835.1 Anaerolineae bacterium
ACACGTTTCAGCATCCGATCGGGGTGTAAATCCGCGTTAAGTTCGTCACTAATACGATTCAGTAAACTCAGTTGCTCTTGCATCGCTTTACTCGTGAAGTAGTATTATCTTCCTAGTAGAATTATAGCATACTTTAAATAAGAGACAACGTTGTTAAAAAAACTCGGATTTGATTATGTAACTGTTGCCTACAGAAAAGTTGAGAGCAGACCAAACAGCATCGCCAGGGGTTGGTTACCTGCAATAAAACTTAGTTCCCGAAGCAAATCCTCAAATCCATCGGGATCAGAAACGGCGGCGACCACAACGATGATGATAGCAAAACAAATACAAAAGAAAATTATGGTTAAGCAGGTACCTACCACAATCAAAAGCTTTCGAGGTTTCTGAGGAGACTCGACTACATCAATATCAGCCGGCTCTTCAGAGGGCGAGGGGGGGGCATCAATTGCAGGGTCAGGAGGAGTTTCGGATAAACGCGGCGGAACCGATGCCTCCGGACGGCCTTTGTCGGAAATATCCGGTGCGTCTACGGATGGCCTAAGTGGATTTGAAAGTGAGAGAATCGTCTGTTCATTGTCAAACGGCTCTTCCGGCGGCTCGGGCACAGTCGAAGGCGGTGTTTGCGGTCTGAGCGACGCACCACATTCTACGCAAAAGGGTATACCAGGGCTGTTTTCAGCACCACAATTGGGACAGTTCATCGCTGCTAAAACCGCTTATTGGCTAGGAAGTTCAACCGGCGTATCCAATGCCGTTGAGTCAAACTCTAAGCGCCGCACCATTTTCCATTGCCCTTCAACCAGTTGCATCTCATAACGGACCGTCTCAAGTCGACCATTCACCGAAAAAGTGATATCGACCAGATTAAGCTGTGCTTCTTCGCCGGTCACTACGTCACGCCCGCCGCCGCTAACCAGCAGATCGGGATCGGTTTCAAGACTCGGAAAATAGCGCAAGGTGGTAACAGAAAGATCAGAGACACTAAAGCTCGGCAATCCAAAATAACCGGCATTGCCATTTTGGAATTCGACCAAAGCATTGCCGGCTAAGAAACCGTCAGTACTCCAGCCCGTATCATTAGCGCAAAGCGTATTATCCTGGAAGTTACACGTAGAGGCATAAAAGGCTAATACGATTTTTTCAGGATAAGCCGTATTATAAATATCCTGAGGCGGTTCTTCATAAAAATCAATGGTTGAAATAACGGGGGCCGCCAGAGCAGCCGCGTCAAAGTTGTCCCAGTAAGTATTCGTTACGGGGTTAAGCTCGTAAACAGAACGAACGGCCAATTGGCTGCGCTCATATCCGTTGCGGTCAACGACCGTAACGTTTTTTGTAGTCGAGTCGTATTCAACCCCACCATCCCCAAAAAAGGAGCCGATGGGCTGGTACCGGGGCGGAGCGTCACGTGGAAAATCCCACGGTTCGGAGTTTTGCACGAATCGAAAAATTGAAATGCGATTCGTATCTGATACCATCAGTTCGTTAACATTCTGGGGTTCATCTGGGAAGGACGTTACTTCAAGAAGATCAAAATCAGGCGGGCGTGGATCCGTTCCTTCGCTCAGGTAATCTCTATCCGGAACCTGAAGCTGATAGGGGAAAACAACCGGAGGGTTTCCTCGGTCACTATCGTAGATGACACCTTTAACGGGGCTTTTACCATTTTGCAGATCAAACTTATAAAACACAACCCACTCGTTTTCGCCGTCACCATCTGTGTCCTCACGCCGGACCGATTGCACCGAGATCGTTTCATCAAGCCGTCCCGGAATAGCGTGCTCAAAGGAGACAAGCTGCTGCAAACTCATTTGATAAGCCCCTTCCCGAATCAACGGTAGAGGGTTGGTTCGGGTTAACAAAAAGCCAAATACGGCCACAGTACCAATAGCTGCCGGCAGAAGGAGAAAATCTAACACAATCGTCCTTAGATCTCCCGGACTCAAAGCAGGCCCTTTACGGAGGGTAAACAAAATTGCCGTCACAAACAGTAAAAACAAAAATATTATTCTAAGATCGACGAAACCCAAGAGTGCCTCCTTGTGAACCGCTTCAGCGAATTTCAGGTAACTGTTTTGGTGGCCAATACTTCATCTCACGATAGACAGCAAACTTTGACAAAGTTTTTTAACGGTCACCATGTTTGTCGGGTTCTCATGTTCCAATATAGACAAAGATAGATGCTTCTTAATTTTACCCGATGTAGACATAAAGTGCAAGTAGTTATGTAAAACAAAACGATTTGCCTGACATAAAAAAAACAGGGCGTTAGACATGTATCTAACACCCTGTTTTTTATTGACAATTTGAACTTACGCAGTTCTAAAGGTGACAGTCACTTGGAACGCTCTAAATCGACCTATTTGGGCTAATTCCATGCTAATTTATAAACAATAAGTGACTGTCACCTGGTTTTTCATGATAATAAAACGTATGGCTCACTATGTGTTTCGAGGAGGAACGGTTGCCGATGTCATTCCCGCATGTTTTTAGCGGGAATCTAGCGCCCTAAGACCGGTTGGATGCCCGATAAAGACATTCGGGCATGACCATGGCCTCCACTTCTATGACCTCCTTGGCATCCATATTGAGCCAAGATTTAATCATAAAAGAGTACAGAGAAGGCTATGCACAGCCTCCCTGGGGGACAAAGAGCACGCGGATATTGCTTTCAAACCGTTTTCATAGTTAGAACCTATACATTTTCTACTTAAATATCTTAAACTGACCCATGACCTTGTCACCGCAAGACGGATTATGGGGAAAGCATAAAACAGTTGGATTTTCATATGATTACGACACGGCCTGTAAACCGGCACGATATTCCTGAGTTGACCACCCAATTTAAACGTGATGAAAGCTGGGCACGGTACATCTCAAGCAAACTGCGACACCCTGATACTTGGATTCACGTCGCGGAGCAAAATGGTCGGCTAGCCGGCTATGTCGATATGCGGGTCATCCGGCAGGGACAAGCCGGAATGCCGGGTCGTTTCAGACAAGGGGTACGCGGGCTGCTGGGGGTTCCTAAGTTAGGGGGTGACGACCTCATCCAACCCATCCGGTACGGTATCATCCGAGACATCTTTGTTTGTGAACCATATCGAAAACAAAATGTGGCAACAAGGCTGCTGCGGGATTGTATTCAAGAATTACAAAATCGGCATACTAGCGAAATACGGGCGGAGTTATCGCCGGGCAATTGTGCCGCGCTGAATTTGCTGCGTAAACACGGCTTTGAACCGATGAGCACGCTTATGCACATGAGGTTAGACACGCAGAAAAAATCTTACTCATCCTCCATTCGCCCCGCTACTCAGCAAGACTTACCTCAATTGACTGAACTTATCCGTCAAGAAGTGTTGTTACAGCAACAGTTTGCCGGCTGTTTTCAGTTGGCTTCCGGTGTGGATTGGGCGGCATACACCGAGGTCAAACTCCGCAACCCAAATACTGAAATTCTGGTCGCTGAGAAAAACGGTCAGTTAACCGGCTATATCGACCTACAGCTTATCCGGCCGGGAGAAAATGGCTCGCCTAGCTTGCTCAAAGCCGGAAAGAAAAGATTGAAACAACTCCTACCCGGTAACCGCAACGCGAACACAGGACAACCACCTATCGGTTTTATCGAAGATGTTTTCGTTAAGGACTCAGTACGAAAAACCTCTTTGGGGCTTGGCGTCAAGTTGTTTAGAAGCGGACTCGAATGGTTTGCCGCCCAGGGGGTACGTGAGGTTCAAGGGACAATCTGGATAAATAACAAGAATTCATTGAAAGTATTTCAAAAATTGGGGTCTGAATCGGTTCGGCTGCTTATGGGGACAAGAGTTATTGACCCATGAAAAAAATGTCGCTCGCTTTTGTAATCAGTAGTTTCTTCTTTTTTGGAGTATTTTTTCACTACAGCACAATCGCCGCCCCCAACAGAATTACCTCTTCAAGTTGGAGCTTATCGAAGGAATTGAAACCGCCTCTAACCTCCTCTACGCAATATTTTTCTCACCAACAAGCCATAACAGCGCCCTTTATGTACATCGACCCCTATTCCTCAAAGTTCATCGACTATTCAGGGGCGTTTCAAGCATCGAGAAGAAGTGTGAGCCAAACAACGTTCCTGTTTTCTACTACCAAGCCGGCCAGTTCTGGAGGTGGGGCTTTCCGACCGCGCCAGGTTCCCTCCTTAACAGCTGAACAACGACAACAAATTCATAAAGAGATAGATCACAATGTGCAGCGACTGGGACTTCAAAGATCAAAAAATGTAACAAACCAGAGCCTACCTACCTTGTCTTGGCCTGTGCAACCGGCTAACGGAGTAAATGACTACGGATATTATGGAATTTCGGCCTTTGTGGATCACAACCCTGCCTATCCCAACAAAGTTCAAGATTACAACTGCGGGAGTAGAAGCTACGATCTTAGTTCCGGCTATAATCACGCCGGAACCGATATATTTCCCTGGCCTTTTAGCTGGCAGAAGATGGATAATGACCAGGTTGAAGTAATAGCCGCTGCATCGGGCACTATCGTTTTCAAACAAGATGGAAAATTTGACCGAAACTGCTGGATTAGCCCTGAGCCGTGGAATGCGATTTATATCCAGCACGCCGATGGCTCCGTGGCTTGGTATGGTCATTTGAAAAAAGGGTCGGTTACGTCTAAACCGGTTGGAGCCACGGTAGCTCAAGGCGAGTATTTAGGCGTTATTGGTAGTTCCGGCAACTCAACCGGTCCGCATCTCCATTTTGAATTATATGATGCCCAAAACAAGCTTATCGATCCTTATTTAGGGCCATGTAATTCTGATATTGATAATTCGTTGTGGGACGTGCAAAAGCCCTATTACGACTCAGCTATTAACAAACTCACAACAGGAGATGCCCCTGCTGAATTTCCAACCTGTCCCCTTACCGAAGAACCTCATGAGCAAGATCAATTTTCGCAGGGTGACTTGGTCTATTTCACCGCTTATTATCGCGATCAACTGTCGGGTCAGCAAGCTCAATACACCGTCTACGAACCCAATGGCGCTATCTATCAGAGATGGTTTCATAGCAGTACGGAAACTTTCACCGCTTACTCCAATTGGTGGTGGAGTTACATAATCCCTGCCGAGGCTCCTGGGGGAACCTGGACATTTGAGGTTGTATTTGAGGAGAAGACCTATGAACACGAATTTTCCATAGCTGATTTACCCTCGCCTGAGCCAACTGAGACATCTGAGCCAACTAATACGCCTGAACCAACGGAGACACCTGAACCGGCTGAACCAAGCACCTTTATATATTTGCCGATTATTTTTGGGGATTAACGCTAGGGCCGCAATAATTGTAGCTGATCTTTTAATCCTATCCCGCCGCTAACGTAAAATAAAAAACACACCCTTGCCCGGGCACATTGTCGCTTTCGACGCCGACCTGTCCGCCAAGTTTCTCCACAATATGCCGCACGATGGATAAACCCAGACCATGGCCTTGAGTGCGAACCTCATCCAACCGAGTAAACTCAGTAAAAAGCAGAGTTTGGGCGTGGGCGCTTAACCCTGCCCCATTATCACGTACCCAAAAACGAATCATGCCATCCTCCTGAGGAGTGGCCCCCAGTTCCAAACGGGGTGGTACTCCGCCGTATTTCATTCCGTTACTTAAATAGTTA
>JAGRBY010000850.1 GCA_020433835.1 Anaerolineae bacterium
TAGAGGCCGGGATCGATACGCACCACGCCTCGGCGTTTGGGGTAGTTGGCCAGGTGTTAGCCATCGACGAGGAGCTGGCGGTGCTGGCCTACGGGCAGCAAAGCTTGGCCGGTCTCATCTCGGCCTGCCAGCGGTTGATGGCACTCGGCCAGCGCCAGGCAGCGCAGTTAGCCTGGCAGCTCAAGCCAGTCATTCTTGAAGCCGCCCAGCGCAGCCAAGACGGCGATATCGATGGCGAAGCGGCTTACGGCTGCACCACCCTGCTCGATATGGCCGGAATGCAGCATCCGGGGCTGCCGACGCGGTTGTTTATTAGCTAGGGGGGTAAGGGGTAGGGATTAGGGATTAGGGGGAAGGAATTAGGAAGGATGAATTATGAATTATGAAAATTTTCAATCTCCAGTCTCCAGTCTCTAATCGCCAGTCTCTACCCATTGAGAGAGCAAATAATTAATGGTGAATAATTAATTGTGAATTGTGAAGGTATGGTTGCCGTTCACCATTAATTATTAATTGTTAATTATCAATTATTCACCCTTTGTTTTGCCAAAATCAACACGTTTTGCCGATATGAAAGCCTTACATACATCTATGCCAACAACACCACCCGCCCCGCCTCGAACCGACGGTCGTTTGACCTTGCATTTTGCGCTTAGCCCCAAGACGCAGCAAACCACGTTGCGCGTGGTTGAGCAGACGCCGCCACTGCGGGTGGTGCGGGCCTTTAACCAAAAGAACGGCGCGGCGATGGTCCATCTGCATAACGTCTCCGGCGGGGTGTTAGGGGGCGATACGTTGACGGTGACGGCGACGGTCGGTGACGGCAGCCGGGCGCAGTTGACCACGCCGGGCGCGACGCGCGTTTATCGCCATCGCGCGGGGCTGGCCGATGCGCAGCATGATAACTTTTTTACCGTTAAAGGCGATGGCCTGCTGGAGTATTTGCCCGATCCGCTCATTCCGTTTGCCCGGTCGCGCTACCGGCAGGTGACGCAGATCGATTTGCTGGATGAGGCCGGGCTGTTTTGGTGGGAGATTGTCGCGCCCGGTCGCGAAACCATCGGCGAGCTGTTTGCCTATGAGCGGCTGGAGATGGCGGTCGATATTACGGCCAACGGTCGGCCCATCGCCATCGAACGTCTGCGCATCGAGCCGGACAGCCGGGCGTTGGACTCGCTGGTGCGGTTGGGATCGTATTGCTATTGGTGTACGTTTTACATTTGTCGGGCCGGTCAGCCGGAGAGCGTGTGGACGGCGCTGGAAGAAACGCTGTCGACTTTATGCCAACCGACACATGTGGGGCAGGAAACAACGTGGGCGATCAACACCCTGCCGCGCGATGGGCTGGTGGTTCGGGGTTTGGGCTGCACCGGACGGGCGCTGCAAACGCAGCTTATTACTCTGTGGCAAGCGGCCAAAGCGCGGTTGTATCAGGCTCCGGCGGTGATGCCACGTAAGTTATATTAGGCGTAGGCGTAAAAGCTTTTAAGGGTCCACAGATAGACACAGATGCACACAGATAGGATAAAATTTAGATAAAAATCAGTGAATATCTGTGTTTATCTGTGGACAATTCTGGAAACGCTTGTATCTGTTGTTTCTTACGTTGAGGAGAAGACATCGCGCCAGATCATCATCAACCGGTTACCGCCATCCGGCGCAATTTCATACTGTAATTCATTGAGCGCTTGTCGAATGAAATGAAGGCCCATGCCTCCGGGCGGGCGCAAGGGCACGGGGATAGAAAGATCCGGCGGGGGAACCTGCGTGGGGTCAAACAACGGGGCTTCATCGAACAGGGTAATCACAAGATCGGCCTGCTCGCGGCGGATAGTAACCTCAAGCCGACCAGGGCGATTTCGATAGCCATGCTCCAAAATATTGGTCACCGCTTCATCGACCGCCAGCCGCATGTGGGCTGTAATCTCTGAAGCAAGGCCAAGTTTCTCGCCGGTATCCTCAATAAGCTGGCGAATTAGCCCTAAATCTTCTTTTTGGGCAACCAAAGTGAGCTTGGCAACAAGTGGCATAAATCCCAAAACTATGGCTGATACGACTTAATCGCTGCTTTGGCGTTATTATGAATTTCCAAAAACATATCAAAGCCGGCGGTTGAGAGCGTGCGTTGGACATCACGCGATGGATTGAGCAGCTTGAGATAGGGCGACTTATAGCTGCCGTCTAAAATCCCCCGCGCGACCTTTTTTCCCTCTTCCGGAGATATATCGGCATTCAACATATCGAACATATTGTGCAGGGCGCGTAAGCCGGCGCTGCTCATATATTTCACCTTCGCCAGATCGAGCAGGAGATAACGCGTCCCGGCCTTGTAAACTGTGCTCGCTTGCGTCTGTAAGGTTTCATATGATGAACCATCGATATCACCCTCGATATGGAAAACAGTGACCGGAATTTGCCCCTGTTCTTGAGATACGGTAATCTTTAATGGTGCTGCCATAATTTCCCTCT
Source organism: Anaerolineae bacterium (assembly GCA_020433835.1). The sequence continues at coordinate 2,470 of JAGRBY010000850.1, forward strand.
TCTCCTTTTAGAAGTATTAGTCGACCAATATAGGCGATTATACATCGCTATAGCTATCTGAGCCAACCGTTCGTATCCCACTTCGTACCCTACTTTAATCATATTTGACAAAGGTGATTGGCTATGTTATGCTTTGCAAAATCTATGAGTGTGGCGTAAAAATGCCTCAGCGATGAGTCATAACATGTGATACCGTTATGGCCTGCCGCTGAGGCATTTTTATACCACTGCCGCGTTAAATCTTTTTAACTTCATTTACAATTTTGAGAAGCCGAGACGCTCTCACCTGTGAACTTATTTTGAGTTGCACGGTTGAGGGCGTTTTTTATTTAGGATTTATACCGTTCGGTACAGAGCAAAAGGATCGTTACGGTTGACGAAGTTAGTCAATTGAGGGTACTTATGAAACGAACTTTGAACAGCATAAATCCTATTTTTACAAAAAGTGGCTAAATTTTATAGGGAAGGAGAGAAGCTAGATGCTCAATATCTGCACGCCACCCCCGTAATCTCGATCACCTTCGCATTTTCTTTAGCAATCGCAATCTACAGCGTATAGAAACGGGAAGGGAGATACCGTATA
>JAGRBY010000851.1 GCA_020433835.1 Anaerolineae bacterium
CTTTTTCGTAGCTATCCTGGCTGCCTTCTTCTTCCCACTTTTCGTAGTTGTCCATGTTGAAAACCGTATGTTGGTAAAAAGCAGTTTCGTAATGGCGCATCGTGTGGGCCGAGCCGAGGAAATGGTTGCCGGGGCCAACTTCTTGGAAGGCATCCCAGGCGAAATCCTCTTCGGAAAGGCCGATGCCGTTTACATACTTAGCCATCATCCCACATATTTCCAGATCGAGCACAAACTTTTCGTAGCCGCTAATCAAACCGCCTTCTAACCAACCGGCGGCGTGGAGCACGAAGTTGACACCGGCCTGCACGGTCGGCCACATGGTACCTGCCGATTCGTACCCGGCCTGAGCATCGGGGATGCGGGAGGCGGTGAAGTTGCCGCCGGAGCGATAAGGCAGGTGGTAATGGCGAGACATCTGTGCTCCAGCATACAGAGCCAGGGCGTTGTCGGGCGTGCCAAAGCAGGGTGCGCCGCTGCGCATATCGATGTTGGCCAGGAAAGAGCCGTATATGCACGGCGTGCCGGGGTTGACCATTTGGGCAAAGCAGATGCCGAACAGCGCCTCGGCATTTTGCTGGGCCAGGGTAGCAGCCAGCGTGCTGGGCGACATCGCGCCGGCGATAATAAAAGGCGTAACAATCACGCCCTGGTTAGCATGAGCGTAAACCTCAAGCGCACCGAGCATGCGGTCATCGAAACGCATGGGGCTGGAGGCATTGATGAGGCTGATGACCGCCGGATTTTGGCGGATGGCGTCAGCGCCGAAGAGAATCTCGGCCATAGTAATGGTATCGCGGGCGTTATCGGCGTGGGTAACGCTGCCCATAAAGGCTTTGTCATTGAGGGTGATGTGGGCCAACAGCATATCGAGGTGACGCTCTTTGACATCAATGTCGTTCGGCTCGCAAAGGGTACCGCCGGCGCTGTGAAGATGTTGGGCCATATAGGTGAGTTTGGCAAAATTACGAAAATCTTCGATGGTGGCATCGCGCCGGCCGCGATCGAGGTCGGCGACAAACGGAGGGCCGTAGACAGGGGCAAAGATGATATTTTTGCCGCCTATCGGCAGATTGTTGGCCGGGTTGCGAGCCAGTTGGGTGAAGGTGGAGGGGGCTTGACGCACAAAGTGCATGAGTGTGTCTTCGTCGATCCAGACCATTTCGCCTTCTACTTTAGCGCCATTCTTTTTGAACAATTCGAGAGCAGGGGGGTAGTCGAGGACCAAGATGCCGATGTCTGACAGCAGGCGCATCGAAGCCCGGTGTATCTTTTCTACGTCAACTTCATAGAGAACCTCAGTCACCGGCAGTTTGTTTACCAGAGGTTTTATGCCATCGGGTTGAGCGGTTCTTGCGCTTCTGTCACGGCGCTCGCGGCGACGGGTACGACGATCACGATCTGTCATTTTTATCCACTCCTAAATTTGTTGGGTGGTTGGTTTTTGGTTTGTTAGTTGGCTAGTTGGCTAGTTTGTTTGTTTGTTGGTTGGTTCTATTTTTAAGGCTAGCCGGCCAACTATCAAACAGGCCAACCATCTTTTAATGTGGCTCAGTTCGAACGATGATACCGCCGTGTTCTTCAGCCGAAAAATCGGGCGGCCATTGGGTTTGGTCGTTGTATTTGGCTCGGGTTAGATTGGCGTTGTTGAGATTGGCGCTGCTGAGGTTGGCCCAACCCAAGTTGGCGTAGCTTAGGTTAGCGTGACTCAAATCAGCACCACGGAGATCAGCCCAGTTGAGATCAGCGTGGGTGAGGTTGGCATGGTTGAGGTCGGCGTGGCTGAGATTAGCACCGTTGAGGGTGGCGTAGCTTAAATCGGCACCACCCAGATCGGCCCGATCAAGATGGGCACCGATAAGATTGGCCTCGCTTAAATCGGCTTGCCGCAAATCGGCCGCATGCATTTCGGCCCAGTTTAAACTGGCTCGATGGAGTTTTACCTTCCGTAAATCGGATTTGGTGAGGCGCGCTCCGCTCAGGTCGGCCTCATGCATGTCGGCTTCGCTGAGATTGGCTTCGCGCAAATCGGCACGCACTAAGTCAGCACTGCTCAAATCGAGCCCCGACATATCGGTATAGCATAAGACCGCTTCGCTCAGCGCCAGGGATTCAGAAGAAGCCAACTCGGAAAGCAGAGCGGGGCGTATTTCTTCAGCCCAGGCGCGAATAGCTTCCCAATTGCGATAATCGCCCTGAGCCGTATGCACAGACGGCATAATCGGCGCACGTGCCGGGTCAAGCGCACCGGCAAACAACCCCAGACCAACGGGATTTATGTGGGGAGCGGCCAACCGTACCGGTTCCATGTAAGCTACCACCGTTTGGCGGCTGTCTTGAGTATCGCTGACCATGGTTAGACACGTGGTGAAATAGGCAACGGGAACGCGCTGCATCGCCTCATCGTGATTCTCCAAAAAGGTAAAGGCTTCCGGCAGCCAGCGTCCAGCCCGGATCGAACTGCCTAAAACCAGAGCACTGTACTGGTCAACATCGACCGCATCTCTGACGTGGCAGACATCGACGGTTACGTGCGGTTTCTGCTCAAGCACCTCGCCGATGGCTGCCGCCACCTCACCGGTTGATCCACTCACACTGGCATAAGCAACGAGAATTTTCTTTTCCATAAGCTTTACCTCCATTGCCCTCTATTTCAGCTAACATTATTGCACAGGCGTTACGGTCTCAAACCTTGATCAAACGTTAAAGCGGAAGATTTTGCCCTTTACTTCCTTTGCCGAAGTTTCGTGATATATCACAGATATATTGTAAGGCGTTAAAGTGAGGGTAGTTTACTATAAATTTTGATGTTTTGTCAACACTACGTTTGATACAATTTTGCTTTGACAGCGTGAAGGGCTGATGTTATAGTTACCCATATGGGCAGATACTGCCTAATTAACAAAATAAAAGGAGGAGATACTCATGAAGAGTAAACTATGGAGTTTAAGGTATTTTGTTTTTGTGGTCGCTTTACTATGGGGCCTGACCGCCTGTGGTGGAGCGACTCCCACTGAGCAAGCTCCGGCGGAAGAGGCTGCACCCACTG
>JAGRBY010000852.1 GCA_020433835.1 Anaerolineae bacterium
GCGACGTATGCGTCTGCTCCAATTCAACAAACCAACGCTCCCAATCCTTCCAAATTTCAGACAGATATTCTAACCCGTGGATGCGGTGCATCCGTTTAAGCATTTCACTAGGCGAAGGCGGCGTGCTGGCATAAATTTCAAGCATACTAACGGCGGCTTCGCGCTCGGTGAAGGCGGTAAACATTATAGGCAAATACGAAATCAACAGTGCCACCAAACCCAAGCCAATAGTGGCTTCTGAAAAGGCCAGCAAAACTTCGGCCAAATTATCGACCGAGGCAAAGCCCAACGTCAACAGCGATGAACCACTGAGCAAAAACGCATCATACAAGGGTTGAACCCCAACGGCCCAAAACATAAGCATATAGCCGAGCGAGATAATGATCAACCAAATGGCGGGCAGCACCAATAGAGCCACCGGCGAAAAAAAGCCCATGACCCAATCTCGCGCAGAATAACTTTTGGCCGTGCGGACGCGTAATTGAAATAGTCGAAAAATCGCTTGAAACACTACTCGTGTTAAAAAAACATTATCGCTGCGCGGCAGTACAAACGTGCGGACGGCCGACGTTAATGTCCAGATAACAGCATACCCGCCCAGAACAAAAGATACTACACGCAAGATAAAATGCATCTAACCTTCCACACGACCTTCAGTTTTATCAAAATCCTCGTCGGCTAGCAAAGTAACTACGCGAAAAGATTCAGCGTATTGCATCTCTTTACCTTTACCCACTTCCGCCGCCCATTCGCGCATGCGGGGTTCGGGGTCCCAATCGCCCATTTGGCTAACGTGTTTCTTGAGGGCTTCCAGCTTAAGGTCAAATGTGTCTGTGATATCAATGAAGGTGCTCGCTTCATGCCAATTGGTGGCATATAATTTGCGAACTTTGTGCGCCGTCAAACCTTCTTCAGCCAACTCTTCAAAGAGATTGGGCTGTCCGGCCGCCGGAAAAACCGCATCGATAGCCGCCATCCCAGCCGCCCGGTGATCGGGATGGTTGATGTAATCTTCACGAGACCAAACCACAGTCGGGTCCAGCGTAATTACTACCTCCGGCTTAAAGCGCCGAATTTCGCGCACCAGCCGTTTGCGTAGCTCCAGCGTGTTAACCAGCATGCCGTCCGGCTCGCGCAAAAAAACAACCTCTTTGACTCCAACAACTTCGGCTGCCGCTGTCTGCTCGGCCTCTCGAATTTCAGCCGCCTTCTCTTTGGTCATCCCTTTCTTGGCAATGCCCACGTCGCCGCTGGTACACAGTACATAGGCCACTTCGGCCCCGTCTTTAACCCAGCGGGCCACGGTTCCGGCACAGCCAAACTCGATATCGTCGGGATGGGCCACGATGACCATGGCCTTTTTGGGGGTATAACGTCCGTTTTTCATAAAAGCTCCTTTGATGTGTATCGCTCTATTAATTCTACTACAGCTTAATCAACTGGCGAAAAATAAAGCTGGGTTATCCCCATGGCAAAACCTCGGAGATATGATATGAAATCTCTCCGAGGTTTTCGGGTTCATGGGGATGATAAGTTAAAACCCGTCCAAAACGGGCCATCTTACCTACTTGTAAGATTTTAATCCCAACGGTGTCAATTTAATCAAACCATGCTTAACGTATCGTCTGCCTTTTTTTATCGGCTAATTAAAATTGACAACTTATCTACTTGTGCATACAATAGTTGCACATACAAATATTGTAACCGCAAGTATATAGATTTCAATCGACCTGTCAAATTTGGCGTAAATCGCATCACCAAGAGACCGCAATGGAGGGATGATCTGCTGGCACAACCATTCACATCCGCATTGCGGTCTTTTGATTAGGTGGCCAAGCATACAAATCTTCCGGTCTATAATGACGGGCGTTTATAATGAAAGGAATTTCTCTTATGAAAAGAACAGCGCAAACTCACCATCCCATTCACACATTGTTAAAAGATCGATGGAGTCCCCGTGCATTTTCGGATAAGTCGGTTGAACCCGAAAAACTCTTAACGGTTTTAGAGGCGGCCCGTTGGGCAGCTTCGGCGATGAACGAACAGCCGTGGCGCTTTATCGTTGCCACCAAAGAAAACCCCGCCGAGTTTGAAAAGGCCCTGTCCTGTCTTATGGAAGGTAACCAGCGTTGGGCAAAAGATGCTCCCGTTTTAATCTTCACGATCATCAAAAAGACCTATAGCCGCAATGATCGCCCCAACCGTACGGCATTTTACGATCTGGGTTTAGCCGTAGCCAACTTAACTACGCAAGCGACAGAGTTGGGATTACATGTTCATCAAATGGGGGGGATTCAAGTCGACAAAATCCGCAAGCTATATGCAATTCCTGAAGATTATGATGTTGTAACCGGCATTGCTTTGGGGTATTATGGTGATATCGAACAACTACCCGATGATCTGCGAGCGCGTGAAAAAGGGCCTCGAACACGCAAGCCGTTATCTGAACTGATTTTTGCCGAAACCTGGGCCGAACCGGCCTCTTTTATACCGCGGAACGAACTCTAAAACGATTAGCAGTCTGACCACGACGCGTCAGAAGAAAAGGGTAAATAGACAATGATGTTAGGTATCGACGACCCTAACGGCTGTAACGAAAAAGTAAAACCCTGGCACACATTTCTACGTGTACATAGTAGAGTGCTGTCAGCTCTGGCCGCCGATATGGAAACCGAGCAGGATATACCGCTCACCTGGTATTACGTGTTGTTTCATCTTGGTAACGATTGCGGCGATAAACTGCGACTGCAAGAACTGGCCGAGGCTATCGATCTAAGCCAAAGCGGCTTGACCCGCTTACTCGATCGCATGGCCGAGGCCGGTTTCGTCGAGCGCCGCCCGTGTGCCAAAGATCGACGCGGAGCCTATGCTATTATCACCCCGGTTGGCAAAGGCAAGTTAGAGGTGGCAACACGCACCTACTTGCGCGGTATTGTTGAGCATTTTATGCGGCATCTTGCAGAAGAGGATGTCGAAGCTTTGCTTACCGCGTTCAATAAAATCTTGGTCGCCGAGGCCGATGTAAAAAAGGGTGACAATCTCTGCTAAT
>JAGRBY010000853.1 GCA_020433835.1 Anaerolineae bacterium
GACGTTCAGGCAAGTTTGACCCAAATACGTTTGCGTATGGATTTGTCAGTCGATAATCCCTCTTTTCTGCTCGATTCTTCGCTGTTCGACAAGTCAACAAAATTTGTTTCCCCTGCCGGTCACCCAAAAGTATGTTCACACCAAGAAGAAGGAGGTCTCGTATAGGTATGTGCATGCGGTTAGCGCGCGCAAGCTTCATTAACTCTCCGAGGCGCTTTCGGAAAACTGACTCGTCACCTCCGTTACGGAGTCGTTCCCGATTTATACGAATGGGGCAAATCGTTGACCCATCTTCATTGAGCATGTCACAACCTTCACATTGTGACCATTGAGGATGTTCGACTAGTTGTTCGACAAGTTCCTGAAAATGCTCCGATGCATCTAGACGGCTAAGATTGTGCAGATTCAAATTAAGAGCATCGTCGCTTGTTCGTTCATCAACAAGCATATCCTCTACAATTTTGAAAATTCTATGGTTTTCTTGATCCTGGGAATCTGACCAATCACGCCAGCTTGCTAAAAGTTGACCGTCATTGGCAGCCACAAGATAAACATCGTTTTTATTTTCGCCAGACACTGCAATAGCTAGATTAGCAAGTAAGTCGTTTTTCTCGCTTACTGTTAATTCGCTCAAATCTTTAACAATCGTAAGATTTTTTTTGGAAGCAGGAAGTGTGAGTGAGTAAATCTTTTTCCCCATTTTCCATTGCTCCGGGTCGCCACCGAAATCTGTCCATATTCGTCGACAGTGGTAGGTTTTGCCATCACCGGCCGTCCCCGTCAGTATTACGTTGCGAGGTTCAGATGACTCAAAATTCTTCCGGATCTTCTGCAATCTGGCTGGAGTAATGTGAATTGCTGGATCAATACCATGCCGTTCGATCTCGGATTGGATAAGCTCGTCGTACATGTTGTCCCCAGCGGGGATAGGTCCGTAATGTCGTAAGAAAGAAATTAGATTGTTAGTATGAGACATACTATTGAGTTATGTTGTGAAATATTCTTTGATATTAAAATTAGATTCTATTTGAAAGATAAACAAAATTTGTTTGTAAAGATTACAAAGAACAAATCAAACAAGATTCATCTGTTTCTTCTTCCGCAATTATCGCTAGAGTACCCTGCCAGCTGATAACAGTAGTTGATTTTAACTTTTGACTTGCATTTCGCTTAATTTCTTCAGATCGGGCTTCTAGTTCATCCAAGCTTTCGCCCTGTGACCAGGTGTAACGTGTTTCTGTTTCGGAATCAAATTTTTCATAGCGTTTTGCCGCATCAAATAAATCCGGGTGACGTTCTTTAAGACCAACCCATTCAGCTTTGCGTTGGAAGAAACAAAAATAACACCCTGATCGACTACGCCATTCATAATAGGCGGGGATACCAAGTCCTGAATCATCTAGGATGCGCATGATATCCATATAGACAAGGCCCGCTTCTTTAAAAGGAAAAACTGCTTTGATATTAGGTTTAGTACTGACGTATCCTTCACGATCTTCATCAGCGCGGATACCTACATAACTAATGACCTCATCATTACCTGCGAACTCTTCAAAGGGCCTTATTTTGAGTTCACGTGTACACCAGCGTGTATTGGGTGACGGTAAGAAATCGTTATATTGATTTTTTAACAGATGATCAAATGTGCGAGTAGCATTGATACGCTTAATTGGTTTGCCCAAATAAGCTTCTAATTTATCCAAATATTCATAAGTTTCTGGAAGTTCTGCGCCGGTGTCCGTGAAAAAGTATTCCATCTCTGGTACTTTGTCGCGCATAAAAATAGCTAGCGCGGAACTGTCCTTTCCACCAGAAAGACCTAAAACATGGCGTATTTTTTTCTCACTCATTATTTGTTCCCTTTAGCTGGAGATAATGGTTGATCTTCTTTATTTTTTTGTTCTACTAGTTGATCTTCAAAAAGCTTCGCTAAAACTGCCAGACGCAGATCATCTGTTTGCAATTCATTCAACATATCTTGAATTTTTGCTAACTTATCATTAATTGCTTTCTTTTTGGACTCATCAAGCGCAATAATTGCATCGTAATCATTGCCACCCTGACGGACAGTCCGAAGCATGACGACTTCAATCTTAGGATTCTGTGAAGCTAAAGCGTTTTCTTCATAGTGTATTCGCAACCTTTCTAAATCACGTAATCGTTTTGAAAACTCCACAAGTCGGTATTCGACTATGTTGATATCTTCATCAAGCCATTTCTCAGGTGGTTTACGAGCTATAAAAGTTGCCAAACTATTTAACCAATGAGCATCATCGCCATAAGGGTCAGCTAGACGTCCCAAAAATGCTTTTAGCCCCTGTGTGTCTATTGTGTATGTTTGAAGCGGACCGTAACGACCTCGTAAGCGTTCACGCAGTTCAGAAAATGGTATTTTCTCATCTTCATGAAACGCATTCTTGAGCATCGCTCTAAATTCGCTGAGCAATTTATGATAGGCAATACGAAGCTCAGCAAAAACGGATTTTAATTCATTAGAAAAAGCTTCAAGTTTTTCATTTGTTGTTTGGGGGTGAATGGGCTCAAATCCGCAAGCAATGGGTAAGTCTTTAAACAACAATTGCGCAGGCGATTTTGCAGAAAAGAAATGTTCACGTATCTTTTGTACCTTTTCTGACACTTTTTTCGTTCTCTTGGTATAGTCCGGCAAGTTGACCATGAAGCGAGATAATGGTTTGAGAACACTCATCATATTGACTTCAGTTGGGTTATCAAACGTGATTGCTTGCGCATACTTCTTAAACAACTGATCTTTCAAATTATCTGTTCTAAAACGCTGAATCGAGAATGTACTAGGCGATTTTAGGATTTTTTCTAACAATTCCTGTGTCATGAATGGCGAATAATAGCCATCTTCGTAGATTGCTATTTCATCTTTATAAATCAGATAAGCCGCTAAAAAAAGTACAGGAAGAAGTCCCGCTTTAATTCCAAAAGGGGGATCTGATAGCTCATCATATAGCTGAGATACTTTTAGTGGGTCCTGCTCTGTACGGTCAAAGAATTCTTCTACTGCTAACCAAAGTGGT
>JAGRBY010000854.1 GCA_020433835.1 Anaerolineae bacterium
GCCATAGATGGCGTGGGCCTGCACGGCGATTGGCTCGGCCTCCAGCAGCCAGCGGGCCAGGCTGACGCCGTAGCAGCCGGTATCCATGAGCGCCCCACCGCCCATTTCGGGCCGGTAGCGGCTGTTGTTGGGATCGCTAAGGTTAAAGGTAAACGCCGTTTTGATGAGGCACGGTTGCCCGATGTCACCGGCCTTGATCAACTGCTTGATGTGTTGGCTGCGCGGATGGAAGCGATACATAAAGCCTTCCATCAGCAGCCGCTGCGCTGCCTGGGCAGCATCGGCCATGGCTTGCGCTTCGGTAGCATTCAAGGCCAGCGGTTTTTCGCACAAAACGTGCTTGCCGGCGGCCAGCGCCCGCAGCGTCCAAGGATGGTGCAGATGGTTGGGCAGCGGAATATAAACCGCATCGACGGCAGGATCGGTCAGCACGGCCTCGTAATCATCATAGGCGTGGGGGATGTTATGCTCTGCGGCTAACGCCTGTGCCCTATCAATAGATCGACTGGCGATGGCGTGGGCACGGCCATTACGTGATGCCTGTATCGCCGGAATGACGCAAACGCGGGCGATGGTGGCTGTGCCGAGGATACCCCAGGTTATTGTGGACATATGATTTCTCCGTGTTGGGCGTAAAGGTTTTTACCACAGAGAGCGCGGAGGTGGCACAGAGTTCACAAAGGTTTTTCTCTGAGTGCTTTGTGCCTTCTCTGCGCTCTCTGTGGTTTAAGGTTTTCGCTGCGGCTCAAGGCTGCGCTACGTACTACGCAATACGCACTATCTGGGGTCTACCGTATGGAATTCAAAAGAGCATCCTATGATCGTTCCACACCCCACATATCATATTTTGCATTAAGCAAGCTCCTCCACCGCCCCACCGTGTTCGGCTGAGCGGACGGCTGCTTCCAAAACGGCAACCACCTGGGCCGACTCGTGGCCGGGAACGGTGATGGGTTCGCCAAGGAGCAGATGATCGGCCAGATTGCGGTGGAAGGGATACGATGGCGGCTTGGGCAGCGGCAGCGATTGCTCGACCATACGGCCGGAAGCGTCGCGGCGCTGAAGGGTAAGCTGCGGTGGTATCTCGGTGGGTGGAATGGCGTGACTGTCGAAATAGTGAACCGGGTCGATGGTGTGGACAGTGACCGCTTGCCAATGGCCAACAATCGCGCCTTCGGTGCCGAGCAGATACCACTTCGGCTTGGGAATAGCAGCGATGTCGGAGTGGATGAAATCGGCTTCCTGCCCCCCGGCGAAGCGCAGCTGGATGCGTTCCTGGTCGGCATTGGTGATGTCGTGCCAGACCCGGTTGTGGCGGGTGCAGATGACGGCTGTCGGCGGCGACGGCATCAGGCTGAGTACCCAATCGAGGTAGTGCGCACCCCAATCGAAGGTGGTGCCGCCCGAAATTTTGTCGTGCGAGTGCCAGTAGCCGCAGGGATGGTTGAAACTGCCGACAAAGGCTTCCAGATGGAACAACTCGCCGATAAGCCCCTCCTGCACGGCCCGCTTGATGGCTAAGTAATCGGCATCCCAGCGTCGGTTTTGGTGGCAGCTCAAATGGAGCTTCTGCCGCTCGGCCAGCACCAGCATCGCCTCGGTTTCGGCCTGGGTCAGGGCCAGCGGCTTTTCGCAGACAACATGCTTGCCCGCTTCCAGCAGTTGCAGCGCCAACCGGGCGTGGGTGTTCGGCGGGGTGGCGATGACAACCAGATCGATGGCGGGATCGTCGGCTAGCGTCTCGGCGGTGTCGTAAGTCTGAATATCGGGAAAGGTCTGCCGGGCGGCGTCGAGCCGCCGCGGGTTGAGATCGCAGGCAGCGCGTAGGGCCAGTCCGTCGATGGCCTGAGCGCCCTGGCCGTGCAGTTGTCCTACGGATGGTGGGTAACCCAGCAACCCTACACCCAGCATTTGATTGGCATCGGGCTGTCCGGCCAGGTGGCGCAGCAAACGGTAAAGGATTGGCTGATAGGCGGGATCGGCAAAGGTGGTTAGACTGGTGCAGGATGCTCGTCCGCGCCGTATGGGACGGCTAACCATGACCGGGCTGTGTTCGTAGCGCCAGTCGGCATAGAGCAGGGTTGTCACATCATCGCCGGTGATGGTCAAAGGTTGGTAGCGGCCCGGCAGGTAGCGGGCATCGGGCAAACGCGTGGCGAGAGGATGATCGGCATCCGCAAACAGTACGCGCAGCTCCACCTCCGGGCCGACCGGCCCCGGCTGCACGCCATAAAAGTCGGGCAGCGCCGCCTCACAGCCAATTACCAATCCCAGACAGCCACCGCCGGTTTCGACATAGCGGGCCAGGCGAGTTTGCTCATCGGCGGACAGACCGCCCGGATTAGCGACCATCACAACATCGTAGTGGCTAATGTTTGAGGGTAACAGTGGATGCCGGTCGAGTTGAAGGGACTGGATGGTTTGCAGGTAATCCATCAGTGGCTGGGTCGTTGTCCGGCAGTCGTCCACGATAAATAGTACGGAAAAGCAGGGGTGCGTTACCATAAATATCTCCTTAGGATCGTAGATTAAACAACTTTTTTGGAGACGGTGTTTAGGTCCTTCAAGAAATGGGTGATTTTTGTCTATAGGACGTAGAACGTGCAACGTAACGCGCTACACTCTACGTCCCACGCTGTTTTCTAAGTTTAGCCCTAGTCGGTGATGGGTTTAGGAACAGGTTCGCGTTCGGAGGTAAGGTCGTGGAAGGTTTCGGTGCCGTGTTCCCATGGTTCTACGTGCGTGTGTACTTCGGATAGAAGTGGCATTTCTTCAAAGAGACGGCGGCGCACTTTTTCGGCCAGATGATGGCTGTCTTCGGTGGTCATCTGCCGGTCAACGGCGATCACCAAATCGGCGTTGAGACGGTGGCCTAGCCAGCGCATTCGCAGGCGGCGAATTTCTTTTAGTTCCGGGTTCTCGTCAACCTGCTGCTGCGCGATTTTCTCAGCTTTAGCATACACATCGGGCTCAATGGCGTCCATCAGCCGATACCAGATCGAGATGATGGCGTCGCGCGTAATAAAGAGAATGGCGATGCCGATG
>JAGRBY010000855.1 GCA_020433835.1 Anaerolineae bacterium
GCACCAGGTGCCACAGATACAATCGGTTAAGGCGCCCTCAAGGTACCACTCAACGTTGACGGACCAATCTTTATCGGCTCGGATAATGTAGTTGGTCGGTTGACCTTGCTCCAAAACCTGAGCTGTGATGCCACCCTTCAGGGGCGGGTCTACGGGAGTGGTAACCTCAAAATAGTGTTTGTCAGACATTGTAAGTCTCCTTTTTATGATGATACGCTAAATTTTGTTGTGGATTGTCGCAGCTTCCGGTTAGCCGCAGTATCCTGGGTGGCGTTCTCGAGAACTACCGTCTATTTGACCACAGTCTACCAACCCCCACTCAAAAGAGACTCAGTTTTAGCTCAAAAATCTCCGATTTTGTAAATCATTACTTGAAACAGTATTGAAAATCAATTACATCTAAGCAAAGTAAGGCTCAGAAAAGGGTCTTTTATTTTGGTTGATTTAATAATTTGTTATTTGGGGGCTTTGTTAGCCCAGGGCAGTAAAAAACAGGGCTAAAAACAGATGCTTAGTAGATGTCTATTGGGGAACACCGGGCAAATAAATCAGAGGATCAACCGGCTGACCATCGAGATGAAGTTCAAAATGGACATGCGGTCCAACATCGTGACCAGTACTGCCGACTTCGCCGATGGGGGTACCTCGGCTAACGGTAGCGCCGGTCTCAACAGTTGCAGCTCTGAGATGGCTGTACCAGGTTTGGCGACCATCGTTGTGGTCGATAATAACACCGTATCCTAAACCGTCCTGGGCCTGATCGGCAAAGGTGATAATACCATCGTCGGCGGCATAAACAGGGCTGCCAAATGGCGCTCCAATATCGATGGCTGGATGACTGTCGCTGAAACTGCCTTGAATAATGCCGGCGACTGGCCAAGCAATGGGAAAATCCAAAGATGGAGCCGGCGGTGGCAGATTGATATCTTTGCGACCGAACGGTACAATCACCCCTTCGATTTTGTCAAGCTCATAGGGCGGAAAAAGTGCGTTAGGTGGGTAGTCGACAATATCTTTCGGCGCAACACCGTATTGCTCGGCAATCGCCTCGATAGTATCGCCGGGTTGGGTGAGATGATAGACGCCTTGAACCGGTAAAATACGGAGTTCGGTTCCCACCGAAAGGATATCGGGGTTACGCTCTAGCTCCGGATTCGACCAGCGTAACGTGTCCAAATCAAGCTCAAATTGGTTGGCAATACTCCACAACGAATCACCCGACTCGACTGTGTAAATTTCAATGGCCGTTCGGCCGGCAATGTTGGGCCAAGGAATGGGATCTTTGCCGGTAGCGTTGTAGAGATTGGCTGTATAGGCAGTGCTTTGAGGATTTTCAATAACGTTGGAATCGACCATCACCACGGTATCCGATTGGGGTTGAGGGTTGATAATGGGTATTTCAGGCAATGGCACAGGCATATGCGGCAGCGCTGCTTCCCGAACTTCGGCCAGAACCTGCTCAGGCCGCCAACCACGCTGCCATGCCGCTAGGCTGCTAAGTAGAACCGCAATGAGAATAAGAAGAAAAAGGCGAATTCGCCCTACATGGCGGCGAGGTCCAAAGCGCAAATTTAAGGACATGGATTCCTTCCTGTAATATCACGGCATTATAACATTTCCGAGAAGAGAAGTAAAAAGCTGTTGTAAATCTTATAGACAAAGAAGGGTGTTTTTTTATGGCCTCTTGGCACACGCGTGAAATTAAACGCAATCGTTTGCCAGTGTGGTTCAAACGGTTATAATTAGCCTCTTGAAGCAAGATAAGGAAGGAATTTATTTATGGGAACTTCACGTCATCATTTACTTGCGGCGTCAATTTTGTTTGCCCTTGTAACGATTAATTGTACACTGGCCCAACCGGTCATTGAGCGGGTTAGAGCACGTAGCGATATGCTTATTGCTCGCTTTAGCCCAGAAGAAGCAACACCTGATCGGCCGATCCCAACACCTCGGCCAACCTTTACCCCTACCCCGGATTTTACCGACACCCCAACTATTACCCCTACACCAACATTAACCCCAATCCCAACAGAAACGCCTACGCCTGTGCCCACCGATACGCCGGAACCAACCGATACACCCGAACCGACCGATACGCCTACCCGTGCACCAATCCCGCCGACCGCAACCCCTGCTCCGCCAACGGATACCCCAGAACCGGAACCTACACCCACACCTGATTTTCCTTTCAAAATTAGGGAGCAGGGCAATCGGGAATTTCAAAAAACTAACGTCAATTTTATATCGAGTATTGTTTCAATTACCGACTCTAGTGGGAAACAAGCCCTTGGTGGCTATAAAGTTGTAGGTACCAGTTCGGCCGGTCAAACCTATCAAAGTGCCGAGTCGTCTTGGCGTTTCGACGCGCTCAATGGGTTAGAAGGATACGTTAAGCAAGGTAACCTCAAGTTTGAACCGCCCGGTGGTTATAACGATGCTACTTGGACGATTTTCTTGGTAGATGGTGGCGGTACACAGGTCTCTGCTCCCATCTCTTTAACCTATTCTAGTGATCCAAGCCAGAGAGCCTGGGATTTTATCTGGTGGGCGCAGTAGGAGAGCATTTTCCTAATGGGAAAATCAATGCTTAATATATCGGTAAAATCGATCTTTTTGTGGATGGCGATTGTGGGTGTTATCTTGAATATGGGGTGCTCCTTAGGAGCCTTGGTTGTGCAGGCTCCAACGGCAACGCCCACCCGCTACAAAACACCACAACCCACCTACACCTTTACACCCAATTGGACGGCGACATTTACCCCCAGTGCTACGCCTACCGAAACACCAACTCCAACCGAAACTTCAACGCCAACGGCTACACCCACGGAGAATCCAGAAGGTGAGGAAGAAGCAGCAGCCCAGCCTGCAGCGCCGCCACCGCCACCTGAAGCTCCACCGGTTGAAGAAGCTCCGCCGCCACCGGAAGAACCGACGGCTACACCCGCACCGGAATTTCCGTTTCAAGTTAATTACTTTGTTCATGATACCGGATCGCCTGGTGAAACGCGGATGACGGCCTGGGTTAGGCGTGATTTTAAGCCCGG
>JAGRBY010000856.1 GCA_020433835.1 Anaerolineae bacterium
CAGATGCGGTAGCTTCAGAACTTTCACCTTCTACAACTTCATCTGTACTTGCCTCAACGGCTTCCGGCGAAGCATCGGTATCGGTGGCATCTTCGACGGTCTGAGCATCCTCTACCGGCTCTTCGGTTTCAACCTCAGGTTGAGGATCTTCACCTTTGGCTATGGCTGCCAGCCAATCGACAACTTTTCCAACTAACAAATCGTTTGCTATAAGCTCTTGTTGTATGGGTGAGCTTAAAATTTCTCGCCAAAGTTGATCACCTTGGCCCGATAGATCAGACAAAAGCTTGGCATGTTGAAGAACTTCTACTTCACCAACCTTTATATTTTCAGCTTTTGAAATTTCTCGAATAACAAAACTTCGCTTTAAGCGGCTTACTACACGCTCACGGCTTTCTTCGATAAAATCTTCGCGTGTTTTGTTTTCTATACTAAGATAATTATCAAGGCTAAGGCCATATTGTGCAATCTGTCGCTCGTAATTGCTCAACTCGCGATCGATAGTTTCATCTTCGTAAGCCTTCGGCCATTCGATAGTAGACTCTTCGATAACTTTTTCTAAAACCTCGTTGCCCAACTTATTATTCTGCTCTTGCAAACGTTGTTCTTTGATCTGTTCCTGTATATTGACTTGCAATTCATCGAGTGTATCAAAGTCGCTTGCGGTTTTGGCAAAGTCATCATCAATCTCGGGTAACATTTTCTCTTTTACGCTAGAGACTTTAATATCAAAAGTGACTTCTTTGCCGGCATAACGTTCATCTTCGTGATCATCAGGATAGGTAATAGAAAATGTCGTTTCTTCATCTGCGCTTAAGCCCAACAGCGGGGTTGTCAAGTCAGGGCGAAATGGCGGCTTGTACTCTTCCGCTTTTTCTTCCTCAACATCTTCTTCTGCTACCGTTTCCTCTGAGTCGCTTTCTGCTTCGGTTTCTTCATCCTCCGCTATGTCTTCTACGGGTTCAGCATCTGTATCGACCTCTTCGTCCGCTTCTTCTTCCTCAAAGGGATGCAGCTCATAGTCGATCGATTCGTGCTCAGACAGTACTTCGTCACCCGCTTTTTCAACAACAGAGATAGTAACCTGATCGTGTAAGGCTGAAGGGCGCTCGACCTCAGTCCAAGTAGCATTTTGCTGTTGCATTTGCTCCAGCCGCTCTTCGACATCTTCATCCGTTACGCTGACCTCTTCAAAATCTAAACGAATATCACGAAAATCGCTCAGTTCAATTTTTGGTTCGGTCGGAACTTTTAATTTAATAACCAGTGGATCCCAACTGATACTATCTAAGTCCATTTGGGCAAACGGAGCTACGTCAGCCTCTTCTAAAGCTTTCTGGATTAGATTATCAGCGGATTTTTCTAACGCCTCTTGTTGGATCGCTTCTAGACCAAAACGGCGGACAATAACATTGTAAGGAGCTTTTCCAGGCCGAAAACCGGGGATCCTAATCTCTTTGGCAATTCTTTTAGCAGCTTTCTCCAACAAATCTTTTTCTTTTTTTGAATCTATTTCAACCGTTACCAAAACCTGGCAACGTTCTAATTCTTCAGTTATAACCTTCACGGGGATAGACCTCATCTTGTCAATGTAAAAATATCAAAAGTCATCATAGCATAAAGGGTGGTCGTGAGCAAATTATTTAGAAGATTGACCTGGGGATTTGTGGTTAAAATGATACCCATTTTTACGTGTTATGTCAACACAAAGGTTACAAATTTTAACATGAAAATAATTCTTCAGCTTTGCCGAAATGGCTAAACAGGCTATCATGATTGTATGCACATTCCTGGTCACCTTGCTATTGCGCTTGCTCAGCATCGCCTGCCGACACTGTCGACGGATAACAATCTACTCAAACCGCTCTTGTTAGCCAGTCTTTTTCCTGACATTGTAGACAAATCACTGGGCTATGGTCTCCATGTTATGCCCAATGGACGCCACTATGCGCATAATATCTTTAGTCTGCTGGGCACCACCGCTTTGGTTACGGCTGTGTGGGGTAAAAAGGTAGGCTACGCCTGGCTAGCCGGTTATTTGGGACATCTCATTGTAGATCGAAACAGTTTAGTACCTTGGTTTTTTCCTCTGCAATCTTATGATTTCAAAAAGGGCAGCTTCTATTTCAACAAAAGACAATTTTTAAAGGAAATACTTTTTTTACTCATCGCCATTGTCTTTTATCGCTTAGCTCCTTAACGACAGCAGGCGTAATTTGTAGCAATTGCAACCCTACAAAATCCTGTTATAATACTCTCTTGTTAATATCCCTGCCGACCATTCCGAGAGGACTTACATGCCCCAATCTGATCGCTTCCTTCGCGCTTGCCGGTGCGAATCTGTCGATGCGACACCTGTCTGGCTAATGCGCCAAGCCGGTCGTTATATGGCTGAATATCGCGCTCTGCGAGAGCGCTATTCTATTTTGGAGTTGATCAAAACCCCTGATCTGGCGACAGAAGTGACGCTCCAACCTATTCGCGCCTTCAATTTAGATGCTGCTATTATTTTTGCTGACATATTACCCATTCTAGAACCGATGGGTTTGGATTTGAAGTTTGTAAAAGGGGATGGCCCGGTTATCAGTAATCCCGTGCGGTCAGGAATCGATGTCGAACAGCTCGCAACGCCACCTCCGCAAGAATCTCTCGGCTTTACGTTACAAGCTATTCGACAAGTTAAAACCGAGTTGGCCGGCAAGGTGCCGCTTATAGGCTTCTCCGGAGCGCCCTTTACGCTGGCCAGTTATGCCATCGAAGGTGGCTCTTCGCGCAACTATATCACGACCAAAACGCTTATGTACGAGCATCCGAGCACCTGGCACAAGCTTATGGCCAAACTCGCGACTATGATCGGCCATTATCTTAAAGCCCAGGCTGAAGCCGGAGCCGATGCCTTACAGCTATTTGACAGTTGGGTGGGTGCACTCAGTCCGGCCGATTATCAAGAATATGTCATGCCCTACTCCCAGCAGGCTATCCAAATAGCCGGCAGCGGTCCTAAAGTTCCTCTTATTCATTTTGGAACCGGCAC
>JAGRBY010000857.1 GCA_020433835.1 Anaerolineae bacterium
AGGCTGCCTTCGCTGAACTGAAGGCCCTTTCCTGTCACTCTATTGATATTGTCAAATTTTCATCTGCGTAAGGTAAGTGAATTCATAAAAATTCAGTGTTTCAGTGTTTCACCCTTGTTACCTTGCCACGACCGTTATGAACAGCACAACTGCCCTTTCAAAAGTGAGCTACAGCACTGAGAACAAACCGGCTGCAAGGCACTGGGCTGACTCGGCTTCAGGTAATCCCAGACCGTTACCTCGGCATCGATATCGAGCTGCCCCAGTGCTTTCGCTACTGAGACGCGGTGATGTCCATCCTCTACAAAGTAGGTATCATCAATTTCGATCAACTTCACCGGCGGCAAGGTGATACCGGTTAAATACGCCTTGGCGATGTTCTGCCAGCGATGCTCCGTATGCTCCTGCACCGGATTAAAGTTGATGTCAAAATCATTTACCCGTCCGGAGCTACCCTGAATCTTGTTGATCTCAACCACCCGTGTTCCAACACTATGTCGGCTTGCAATCACTCTCTTAGCGCTTACGTCTTTTAAATTTAAAAGATGTGGAGACCGTCGGCTGACCCAACCTTTCAGTCTCGTCCATTTACCCCGGAAGAGGGCCTGATTAAAAAGATTATGCGCTGCTGCAACCAGTTCAAGCTGAGTTCTGGGTTCAACCAAACCAGACTGGCCGGCCATTTCACGGGCTAGCAAATAGTTTATCATGGCAACCTCCTAAACGTTTTCGATACTACCCTTAGTTTAGAAGATCACCGTCCGTTAAGCGTGACAGAGTGCGTGACAGAACACGTCCTATTCGGGAGTAAGGAGTAGGACGTAACAAGATTTTCTTACTCCCTGCTCCTGTACTTACAACTGCACTAAACCACGCTGAGCAGCCACAGACACAGCCTCAGTTCGATTATTTGCCCCGAGCTTGCCCATAATCGAACTTACATGAAACTTGGCCGTTCGCTCGCTGATAACCAACTCAGCCGCGATCTCTTTGTTTTGGAGGCCCTGAGCCAGCAGTTCCAAAACCTCCAGTTCGCGAGGCGTCAAGACATCCACTTTGGGCTTGGACTCGGCTTCGCTGACCTGGCGCAGCAGCTTTGAGGCAACCACCGGCTGCAACAGCGATCCTCCGGCGTGGACAACTCGAATGGCCTTGAACAGCTCTTCCCGGGGTGCGCCCTTAAGCAAATAGCCCTGCGCCCCGGCCTGAACGGCACTGAGAATACGCTCATCCGTATCAAAGGCGGTAAAGACGATGGCTTTGACATCGGTCGATGCCTGGCGCAGCGCCTTCAAGGTCTCGACCCCATCCATCTGGGGCATCTCCAGATCGAGCAGCACGACATCGGGTTTGAGCGCCATAACCTGGTCGACCACCTCTTGGCCGTTACCGGCTTCGCTCACAACCTCAAAATCGGCCTGAGTACTTAACACCGCAACCAATCCATCGCGCACAACCGGATGATCATCGGCCACCAGAATTCGAATTACAGTTGTCATCCGTCTTGCTCCTGATTCTGCAAAGAAACCATAACCTCGACCCGCACTCCGGCTCCGGGCGCACTCTCCAGCGTCAGCCGCCCGCCGAGCAGCTTAACGCGCTCGTTCAGCCCGATCAAGCCAAAATGGCCGGTCGGTACATCAGTCGGCTCAAAGCCTCGACCATTATCTTCGATGATCAAGCGCACTTGTTCCGGGACAATGGTCAGTTCAATATCGATCTGTGTCGCTCCCGCGTGCTGAGCTGTGTTGTTCATAACTTCTTGCGCTATCCGATACAGCCCCATCTCAAGGCGCACCGGCAGCGGTCGATTGCCACCAACTACGTTAAACGTCACCCGTGGCGCTTGGCTCTGCTGTTGGTGTTCTTGAGCCAGCAGCAGTAAAGCCTCGACCAGGTTGCGCCCGGCCAGCGGAGCCGCCCGCAAGTCCATCACCGACCGGCGCGCCTCGTCCAGGGTTGATTGCGTCAACTGTAACCCTCTCTGCACCTCACTACGCACGGCTACCGGATCGGCTCCGGCTTCCAACATGGCATCAATAGTTTCCAGTCGCAGGGCAATCCCCGTCAGGCTTTGCGCCAGCGTATCGTGGATTTCACGGGCCAGCCGGTTACGCTCTTCGATGACGCCCAGTTGGGTACTTTGCGCAAACAGATAAGCCCGCTCGATAGCGATACTCAGCAGATCGCCGACGGTGTGCAGCAGATGCAAACTCTCGTTAGATGAGCGCCACCAGTTCGACTCCGCACTGGCGACGTTCAGCAAACCCAACGGTTGATTCTGCGCTTCGAGCGGGATACTGGCGTGATAGCGCAGCCCATTGGTGCCATCCATAAGCTCTTTAAGACGACTGCACGTGATAACGTTGGGCCGCTCTTTATTGGCTAACCCCCCACTGGCATGCGAGGAGAGACAATAGCAGGTTCCTTCCATTAATAAGCAGGCATCCTTAGCCAAAGCCGGCGGCAAATTCTGGGCCGCCGCCAGGTAAGGTTGTCGACTATCGCTATCGTACAGAAAAATCCAGCCGGTGTTCAGCCCAAACAGCTCCGCCACCTGCGCCAGCGCCGTTTGCAGCGCCTCATCCAAGTTCATCTTACGGTTAAGCGCCTCGGCTATCTGATGCAGCACAAACAGCTCTCGATTACGCCGCTTCAGTTTATCGGTTGTATTCTCACTGGGGAATTTTTGACATTTCATCTGCATGATTATAAGTCACTGGTGCTGAAAAACAAAAGAATAGGAGATTGGAGACTAGAGACTGGAGACTAGAGATTAGTGTATGAGAAGATATGCCAATTACCAATTACCACTTACCAGTTACTAATCTCCAATTACCAGTCTCCAGTTACCAATCTCTAATTACCAATTACCAATCTCCCCTAACTTCCGGTACAATCTCAGCGAGAGGACTTTACACCCATGCCAACCCTAAAACTATTCTTCCTCGGCCCGCCCCGATTTGAATACAATCATGAAGCCCTTGATATTGGTCGGCGCAAAGCCGTGGCCTTGTTGGCTTACCTGGCGCTG
>JAGRBY010000858.1 GCA_020433835.1 Anaerolineae bacterium
TGCCGTAAATACCCTGAATATCGAAAGTGAGCATCACTTCACCCTGGGTATCACGGCCAAATTCAAAAGGTGTGCCGGGCGGCGCTAAATTTCCGATCGAGCCGGTATCAGCCAAAATGTTGGCGGGAGCCAAAAGCAGTTCACTTAACTGTACCTCCGGGTCGCTGTTACGTGCTTGGGCCAGCCAGGCTTCGGCATTTTTACCCGCCGAAATCACCGGCCCCGGCGCACCGGCCGGCGTTACCCATCGTGCCTCTCCGGTTGTTAGCGTTTCGGTGGTGTCGCCGGCGGTTACCTGCAAATCACCGGCCTTTGCGTCCAGCGCCACAATCCACTCCAGCGCGTTTTCGGCTTCGGTGATAACCGCAAAGCGGGTGCCGGTGGCTTGCACAATGGAATACGCCGTTTCAACCGTTAAACGCTGCTGCCGATCCGGGTCTTCTGCCAGATCGAAAACGGTAATGCCGCCGCTCTGCCATATATCCCATTCCACCGTTTCGGCCTCAGGCAGATATTCCTCCACGCGAACCTCACTGGCTTTGAGCAGTTCCATCGTAAGCTGCGAGCCAATGTGTACATTGGCCCGCCCTTCGGCATCTACCGCCGCCATCTGATCGATAGCCAACGGCGCTTGCTGCAGAACCGGAATAGCCTGACGCTGGTCGCCTTGCCCGATAAACACTCCATCACGAGCGGCCTCTACAATAATGTGATTCTCAGAGCGGCCATCCTGATAAACCGTTTGATCAGGGCCAAGAACAACATTGTTGGTTGTACAGGCCGATAACAGGCATAACCACAGTACGGGCCAGGCTCGTAAGTATTTTCCAGGAGTCATAAAATCCTCCGCTAAAATCGTTCCCAATACGAGTTGCGGGTCGAGACCGTTAACATTGAACGGATTTTACTATACCTGGTGCGAAACGCAATAAAGTTAGGGCCAACCTTGTAAAAACTGTTTAATGCCGAACTAAATTCCGTTCAAACGGCGGCAGAATGGTTGGTCGGCCTGGCCGACCGTGGTATAATTGGCCCTATTATGACCACAATACGCACATTCATCGCCATCGAACTGCCGGACGAAGCCCGTAGGGTAGTAACCAATCTGCAAAATCGGCTCAAAGGGCTGGCCCCACCGCATACCGTGCGCTGGACGGCGGTTCAAAATATTCACCTAACGCTTCATTTTTTAGGTGATACCGACGCCACACATATCGAGAAGATCAGCCAGGCCTTACAAAGCTCCATTGCGGCGAGCCAGCCCTTCAAACTCACCCTTGGCGGTTTGGGAGCGTTCCCAAATGTGCGACGACCGCGCATTTTGTGGATCGGCGTGCAGGGTGATACCGATCCGCTCGTGGCTGTTCATCAGCGCTTAGGCCAGGCGCTCGATGCCGCTATCGGCTTCACGCCGGAAAAGCGCCCTTACTGGCCCCATTTGACGATAGGCCGCATCATACAGGGTGTTCCTGCTCGCCATCTTACGCAGCTTAGCCAGACGTTAGAAACCGAACAGGCTGTCGGGCGGCTCGTAAAATTCGAGGTGATGCATATCAGCCTGATTAAAAGCGAACTCAAACCCACCGGATCAATTTATACCCCTTTGGCTCAGGCTCAGCTGGCTGGCTAACCTCCTTTATTTTTAGTTCTTAGCCACAACCGTCTCGTACAAACGCAGCAGTTGGCTAACCACCACCGGCACACTAAAACGATCCTCAACCGTCTGCCGCGCCTGTTGTGACCACATCTTATAGCCATCGCCATTCTCAAAAACGGATAAAATCTGCGTCGCCAGCGCATCGGCCGACCAGTCCGCCGGTAAGCAGGCCACTTCCGGTACCACGCCGACCGGCGTCCCGACCACCGGCAGGCCGCAAGCCATCGCCTCCAAAACGGCCATCCCTTGCGATTCATGCCACGAAGTTTGCACGTAAAGGTGACAGCCATGATAAAGTTGGGGGATGTCAGGATAGGCGATCTTTTTGTGCCAAATGACGTTCTGGGTTATATTGCAGCGATCGGCCAGCGCTTTGAGTTCGCCTGCCAGGGTGCCGACGCCGGCCAGATGCAGCTCGGTCGCCGGATAGCGACGCGCTACCCGGCCTACAATATCAAACAGCAGCGCCTGGTTCTTGACCGGAATCAGTGAGGCCGCCTGGACTAATTTGGGTGCAGCAATAGGCGGTTTTGCTGCGGGAGGCTGAAAGCGTTCGATATCGACTCCGGCGGGGATGTAGTGAACTTTGGCCGTTGGCAATTTCTGCTGGTGGCACTGCAGCACTTGATAGGCCGAGTTGGCCTGAATGGCTGCGGCGCGATGCAAAGCATAGCCAACCATCAGCCGCCGCGAGAGAATACGCTGCGCACCGTAATTGATCTGCGGCACGTTGGTTAAATCCCAACCGCCCAGCCGAACCACCAACGGGCGACGGATAAGCTGCGCGGCCAGCGCCGCCGCCAAACCCGGTTCATCGGCCCAAAAGGCATGGATCAGATCGAACGGGGTGCGCCGGTGCTGCTGCACAATGGCCCGGGCCGTTTGGCTATAAATTGAGGCCGAACGCCAGCCGAACTGCTGACCACCCCCTATCGCCGTATGATCAAAATTGACAAAACGATATGAACCCTTAGCCGGATAGCGCAAGCTAAAAAGATGCACCTGATGCTGTTCGGCCAGGGCTACGATTAAATTCTGCAAAGCGGGGATCGCCCAGTCGCCGGGATGGGCACTAAATCCGGGGACGACCATAGCTATTCTCATGACCAAACTCCTTGATTACTGGGGCCAACGCCCCGCCTGGCTAAAATTCGATGCGGTTACCAATAACTGGCTTATTATCTTCTCCGGCACCACGATCCGCATTGGAATCAACTTTTTGGCCGGTATTATCATCACCCGCACGTTAGGACCGACCGATTTTGGTATTTACTCGGTGCTGCTGGCCGCAACCAGCCTTATCGGCGTGGCCGTCGATTTTGGACTGACCGAAGCGGCCATCAAAACCATCGCCGTGGCCTGGCAGGATAACAGAG
>JAGRBY010000859.1 GCA_020433835.1 Anaerolineae bacterium
TGGATCAACTTAAAAAGTGTTGCACATTAGGTTTAACTCTTATCTTAAAAGCTGATTCTCGGAACGAAGAGGCTTGGCTCTGGATGACCCAAGTAGTTACCTTTACGAATGACCAAATTAAATGCTTAGAAGAAGTTCTAAAAATAAATCCTAATAATCAGAAGGCTAAGAATGGTCTAGTCAAACTACAGGTGAAGCTTTTACCTAAGCCGTCTGTTAAAGGTAGCGCAGAGCCTCCTAAAATAAGAACACTTTCCAAAAAAAGTGAAACAAAAAAATGTCCCTATTGTGCTGAGAGGATTAAGGCTGAAGCTAAGATTTGCCGTTTTTGCGGAACAGACTTAATGACCGGCCCTGAACGTCAAGTTACTTTAAGACCTCCCCAAACTCAGAAACAAGTTCACATTTTATTAGATGAAAAAGATCCAAACACAGCGGGATGTCTTAATGTTATTATTCCAGGATTAGGATACGTTTATGTAGGCAACTTAGTTCGAGGTATTCTTACCTTTTTTGTTGCCCCATTTATCTTTGCCTTTTATTAATGTTTATGGCGATAGATTTTGGACTGTGTAGTCTTCCTATGATTCTGTTTGTCTGCTTTATCTTATTTGTAGAGGGAAAAAATGCTGCAAAAAGATACAATGGACGGATTGACAAAATCAATTAGAGGAAAATAAGTGATTGTTTAATCATTGACGGAAGTTGATCTATGTCACGAAATCCTAATTGGACAAGAGATGAACTTATACTTGCTCTAGACCTTTACATCTCTGAAGGCGGTAGGCAATTAGAGTCTGACCATCCAAAGGTAATCGAATTGAGCCAGTTGTTAAACAAATTGCCCATTCACGATATCAAATTACGAGAAGCAAAATTTCGGAACCCCAATGGCGTATCCATGAAACTTGGCAATTTTTTGAGCATAGACCCTGCCTATATTGGAGCAGGTCTGACAAGAGGGAGTAAGCTGGAGCAAGAAGTATGGGATGAGTTTGCCAGCGAACCGTATAGATTAAAGCAAATCGCTTCAGCAATTCGGTTGAATTATCTCTCACTTATTACTGAAACCAAAGCCGCTTACGAAGTTGAGATTGAAGATGAGTTTAATGAAGGAAGAATTTTGACTCGCCTTCATCGGCAAAGAGAACGGAATCCTCAGTTAACAAAGCGCAAAAAGGAAAAAGTTCTCAAGCAGAAAGGCGCTCTTGCTTGCGAAGTTTGTGAGTTTGATTTTGCGCAAGTGTATGGTGAATTAGGGTATGGGTTTGCTGAATGTCATCATCTTGTTCCCTTGTCAAAACTTGGAGAAAATCAGCGGGTAAGACTTTCTGATTTAGCGATTGTGTGTGCTAATTGTCATCGTATGCTGCATCGCGGTAAGAGCCTTTTAACTATGGGTGAGTTGAAAAAGTTAGTCAAAAAATAATCTTCAAACGGCAATAATTTGCTTTATCTGTTGCAAAAACCGATATAAAGCGAAAATTGATTTATAAGGAAGCTAAGCGAATATTAGCGGAGCGTAACAGGAGGCACTGGGTCCACAAGATGGGATTGATAGATAACGGCTAAAATTAGCCACGAATTACACGAATTTTCACTAATTTTATTATCTCATTTGTGTTAATTCGTGTAATTCGTGGCCTAAAAATTTTTTCCTATTATACGGACCCAGTGCCTAACAGGAAAAGATAACTTTAATTCGAGCAGAACAATATCTCCCCTTCAACACTTTCGTCAAGAACGGATAAAATATCACCATGACTACAACAGATCAAAACCCTGGCTGCCTTACAGCCCTACTACAATTCTTCCAAAGTACACCAAAAACCCAAGAAGCTTCTGACCAACCACTCCCCTACGCACTTCGAGACGATTTTCTATCATCGGCAGAGTTATCCTTTTATCATGTACTGGCAGGCTATGTCGAAGGGCGATGGATGGTGTTGAGCAAGGTGCGGCTGGCGGATATTTTCTTTGTCAAACGCCCTCATGAGAACAAATCCTCCTTTAGCCGCATCTCGCAAAAGCACATCGATTTCTTGCTATGCCACCCAAAGACAATGACCCCCGTGGTTGGGATCGAACTGGATGACGGCAGTCACAAGCAAGCAAAGCGTAAGCAGCGAGACACGTTTGTCGAGCAAGTGTTCGAGGCGGCGGGACTACCTCTGGTTCGAATACCGAACCAACGGGCTTACAGTCGGCTGGATTTGGCAGTGCTGGATATGCAACTTGCAGGAGCAGGTAAGGGCAATGGAGTGGCATGGGTGAGACAGGAGAGCGTTTCGACGCCTACGGAAACAGCGCCGATGTGCCCCAAATGTGGCGTAGCGATGGTGCGCAGAATAACAAAGCGCGGCCATCGAGTCGGACAGGCGTTTTATGGCTGCGGGAATTATCCTCGCTGCCGGGAGATGAAAAACCTGGGTTCTAACGCTACCACGATTTCATGCAGAGCTACCCCATCTTATAGGACGCAGATAAACACAGATTTTCGCAGATTTTTTATTTTTTATCAGCGTTACTCTGCGAAAATAAGCGTCCCGTATCTCGCCACGCTTATTGGGCAACAACTCTATTGCTTAAACGCCGGAGAGTAATTCCCTCCACACATTTAACCGCAAACAGTACACCGCTATTCCCCATTTAATTACAATCCAACGCTATAGCAACCCATAGATAGATAGGTTACACCTATTCCTAATAGGCTTTACTGCTTCTGTTGCTGCGCCTTGGTTTGTAAGGGCCATCAATACAACCTTTAGGGGTTGAACGCTTACTCGCTTTTATCGAACCGGTACAATCATAAAGTTGGTGACATTGAAGGTGGCGTTGCTGGTGAAAATAGTGTATCATTTTTACCAGTAAGCGCATTTGGCCGACCTGGATGAATGTTTTCCTTTCATAGGCTCACGATCTACGCTTTTGGCCCTTTATTCTATAACTTCTACATAACATCACCATCGCCATCTAAAGGGCATTAATACTGCCGATGCGAGCGATATTGGCGAATATTAGGTCAATAAAAA
>JAGRBY010000085.1 GCA_020433835.1 Anaerolineae bacterium
TGTTGGGTTTATTTTTTCGTAACTACTCAGGTGACTGGCACTTTTGCTCAAATAGAGAACATTGCGAGGTATTTAAGGCTACACATACCGCGACTAAGTGCCAGTCACCTCGCCTGCTGAGTAAATACATTTTTTCTTTGATGACATTTGTTCTGCCGGGGTGTTCTTGCTCGCCCAGATGGTTGTAATACACTGAGGCAGGCAAAAAATTTCTTTGGTAGGTACGTCCACCTTTATTTTGGCCGTTCATCGCCATATTTAGGATTAAAGTTGCTTTTTGTAGCCTCTCCGCTTCCCGTTTGGCTGCTTAGTGCATTGTCTGAACTATAAATTTCTCTCCGGAATGACACCTTCACGAAAATTTTTTAAGTTTTCAAATTTAGATTTAAGTCTTCAAACAAAAAATGAACTTTTCAAACTTTACAACAACATAGTTCTACAAAGATTTAAGTTTTCCAATTTAGATTTAACTTTTCAAATAAAAAATGAACTTTTCAAACTTTACAACAACATAGTTCTACAAAGATTTAAGACTTCAAACAAAAAATGCATTTTTCAAACTTTGGAACAACATAGTTCTACAAAGATTTAAGTTTTCCAATTTAGATTTAACTTTTCAAACTTTAGTACAACATAGTCAAATTCTGCGCGTCATGTTCACGTTTTTGAAGACATCTTCACGCTGAAGAAGAACATATCACGGAAATTTTTGTTCATGAAAGTTTGGCGGAGAACAACTTCACATTGATGAAGGCCATGTTGTGAAGAATTTTGTCTCCGCACGTTTGGCGGAGGACATGATCGATTTGTTTTTTGTCATGTTTTTGTTTTTGAAGGCAGCAGCATGATTTTTTCGGTGATGTACAGGTTTTTAGCGACGGCGTCGAGTAGAATGGGTTCAGATTATTTGGGGGGAGGAGGTCGATGGTGGGGAGGGGGGTGGTTTTTTGGAGAAGGGGTTGTGGTTGTTGATTGAAAGGCAGCAATTGAACAATCTTCTTTAGAGAAAATATATTATGTGCCCCTAAAGTAGGAAGGAACTGATCGACTTTAATTATAAATTGTCGTCGTCATTGTCATTGTCGTCATTGTCATTATCGCCATCATCATCGTCATTATCGCCATCATCATCATCGTCATCATCTTCTTCGTTATCATCGACTTCAGTAAGAAAAATTCTAGGTCCTAATGGGACTCGCTCATAAGTGTCGTCGTAGAAGAAAAGATAAACCATTCCATTGGTAAAACCATCACTATCTCGAACAATAAATCCATTATCAAAGCCCTGCGTTAGTTCTATATCGAGATCTCGTTCTATATCCAAAGGCCAGCCTAGTAGATCTCTGATTTCTGGGTAAACGCACCATATATGTTTGAAGCCGTTTACGATTTTAGGTTGTATATCTTGTGGTTCTGGGCAAGAGTAACTATCAGGAAAGTTGTCAAAATCGTCAAAGAGTCGCCAAGGGCCACTGTCGCCCTGACCGTATTTAGCGATAATAAATTCAATATCTTTACTTTCAAAATAAAACAAATGACCAAAAGAAAAAGGCTGTTCAACAAAGAGTGTATCGGTATTGGGGACGGGCAGCGTTTGTATTGGACAACCTAGCCGGTTTTTATATGCGCTCCAAAGACCGGCAAATTCTCCCTCAGGGAATTGGATACAAGTTATTTTAGGGGCGGGTGTAATTGTGGGAGTTGGGGTTGCAGTGGGGGTTAGTGTGTCTGTTGGGGTGGGGCTTTCGGTTGGGGTCATTGTATGTGGAGGTGTAGAAATTACAGTTGGTATCGCAGCAACAACAGATATTGGTGTCGAAGTATCCTTGGTACCCTTGATAGCTAAAGGAAGGCTAATTGGAGTATCACTTGGAGTAGGTGTATTGCGTTCTGATTGTTGAGGCACTGTTGGCAGTTGGGATTCTTCTATTGGCGGTAAAGTTGATAACAAAGTCAATGTTCTGGTGACAATAGGTTCTCTGGTTCTAGACACACTTTCTGGAGCTGACCCTAATATCTGGCATGCAATTAACGTGGGTATAAAAAATATAAAGATGAAAAAGATGGGGGGCGAGAAATAAAACTTTCGCACACGTTGTGAATTTACTATCTTTGGGAACCAAGACACCAATTACCACCTTTCTTTATGCTAACAGCAAGAATTAAAAAAGCCTTATTTGACATCCATCCTGCTATAGACCCAGTCAGGGCCAACATTGGCGTTTGAAATAATCTCAGTTTGACCGGTACCGTCACCGTTCATTTTCCAAATGCCCCAACTACCGGTGCGAGCGCTACGGAAGATAATTTCGCCACTGGGAGTGTAGACAGGAAGAATGTCGTGTCCAGGGGCATCGGTTAAACGCTGTAGGTTACTGCCGTCAATATTGACGGTGTAGATATCCCAGTTGCCATCGACCTCTCGGCTAAAGGCAATGATTTGACCATCGGGCGACCAGGTCGGAAATGAGTCGGTACCACTGATGGTTAAATTGGTGTGACCGGTATCGTCTCGGTTGGAAACCCATAAACCGGTTTGGTTGTTACGTCCAGAGCGATAAACCATTTGTTGACCGGTAGGCGACCAGGAGCCTTGTTCTCCAATCAACTCAAAGCGAAAGGCTTGGCTTGTACCAAGCATACTTCTAAAATAAATACGCCATTCTCCACCAGGTCTGGCATCAAAGGCCACGGCATAATTATCGGGCGAGGCGCTGGCCCACCGGGCTGTTCCTTCTTTCCAATCAAGATTTTGGTAAACGGAGATGCTGTTAGCGGTGCAGACATCACTTGGTTCAGCCTGAAGATCAACCCCTTTGCGTTGGCAGAACCAGGCGTCATACTGAACTTCGCAAATGTCACGCAGTGGTGAAGGGAGATCGATAGCCACAATACCATCACTAATTGTGCCAAACTCGCAAACGACTCGGTTTTCTCGAACTTGCTGATTAACCCCGGCTTCACCGAAGAAGAAAAGCCGTTGTTTATCAGGTGAAAAAGAGGGGCCAGCAGCATGGGTAAAAATGAGTTGTTGGTTGTTGCCATTGGTATCAGCAATAAAGAGGCTATGGGTGCTGTTTTCATATTTGGTGAAGGCCAGTTGATAGATAGGGGATGATACTACCACCGGGCGAATCACAGGCTGCGGCTTTTCATCGACAAAGGTTTCTTCGTCAGCCAGATCAATAATTAGGTTGTCAAAAGCAACTTCCGCTTTACCTGGCTCAGATAAAGAGGCAAACAACCCAATTTTGCCTGCACTAAATGTGCTATCTGAGACATCAGCTAGCAGTTTGTTATTAGCAAAAAACTGAAAACGATCTCCAACCGCGATAAGTTTTAGTCGATTTGTTTCGCCTAGCGGCTTGATGGCGTCTGCCGGAGTATTATCTTGCAGTTTTATCCATTCTCCACCTTCATATTTCCAAACGTTGAATGTGTTATTAACGAAAGCAAATTGATAAAAATTTTCATCATCTTGTTGCCGAACCAGGACGCCATACTCATGATTTTTGCTCCCCTCTTTGTAGACAGTATCAACTTCTAGAGAAAAATCGTTAAATCTTTTATCGACATTGGTCCAGGCTACAGCCTTCGAGAGAGCATCAAATCGCAACGTCAGTTTACCGTCGTCAATGATCTGTTCAACATTGTCTGCGGTAGATAACTGCCATTGATTATTATTGTTGTCGAAGTTATCTTCCAATAAGTAGATAGATGTTGGCGTTGGCGTTGGAGTGGAGGAAGGTGATGGGGTAACTGTTGGTACATCTTTTGGGAGGGTAGCTGTATTAGTAGGTGAAGTAGTTGGTGTACTTGTGGGTGTTCCGGTCGATATAACTACAATTGTTTTAGGTTCTTCTTCGCTAGCACAAGCCGTGATTACCATCATGAGAAAACAAATTATTATAAGCATTATCATAGTTTGATGATGCTTAACGATAATTTTAGTATTGACTGGCATCCCATATCCCCCTTAATCCTTCTATATCGCCTTTAATAAGGCACACGTTCGTAAGTATCATCGTTAAAAAATAGATATACTCGCCTATTTGTGGCACCATCACTATCTCGGATAATAAAGCCTTTTTCAAAACCTTGAGCCAGTTCCAAATTCAAATCTCTTTCAACATCCGTTGGCCAACCAAGCGGATCACGAATCTCCGGATTTTGACACCATATAAAGTTGAAACCTCTTACAATTCTGGGTTGTATGTTTTGGGCTTCCAGGCAATAATTATCATTTTTACCATCCCATGTATCATTAAATCTGCGCCAATCTCCCGCGTTGCCCAAACCATATTTGACTATAACGAACTTTACTTCTCCGCTTTCGAAATAGAACATATGCCCATTGGAAAAAGGTTGTTCAACAAAGACCATCTGAGCGTTGGTAACAGGCGTGACTTGTATTGGACAACCAAGTTGATTTTTGTAAGCTTGCCAGACCTGAGAAAAATCTCCCCGTGCATTTTTAGAACAAACGAGAGGTGGTGCGGTTGGAATGGGGGTGGTACTAGGTGTGGGCGTAATTGTGGGTGTAGCTGTCTCTGTAGGCGTGTTGGTGGGTGGAGGTGTATTTGAGGGAGTAGGGCTTATAGTTGGGGTGTTTGTGGCAGTTGATGTGGGCGTTGGGGTTGAAGTTGGCACAGGTGTCTTGGTAACAACAAATTCTCTGGTTCGTTGGCTGCTGGAACTAACAGGTTGAACTCCTAAACAGCCGGTTAAAATTATCAGTGTAAAAAAGCCAATGCTAATTATCAAGACTCTACGCTTCATCGTTATCAGCTCACGGTTTTAACAGTTCGGGGGATAACCAGATTCGCTCTAACTTATCTAAAAAGCCAGCATTTTCTAACAACCGGATGCCTTTTTCATTTCCCAAGTCAAGCCGATAGATGTTATCCTGTCCTTTTGAATTAACTGTGTATAACACGGCGCTTAGATCAGGGGTGAATTTAGCGGAGCGATACTCACCTTGATTTGAAGCGAGTAAAATAGGCAGCCCGTTACTTAAAATATCTTTGTAATAAAGAGCAGAGCCATTGGTAAACACAACATAGGATCCGGCTAGATCAAAGATTTGGATGGAACTGCCCTGAAAATCTTCGGAAAGGTCGAATGCAAGATTCGATGCTAAATCTGAATAAAAAGGGTTAAAAAATTCAAAGCGTGTATTGATTCCATTCTTTCTGACAAAGGCGACAAGACCTCGATCTTCGGCTAAGATGGATGGAGAAGGTTGTTTATCGAATTTATCAACATAGTTCGAAGTAAATTTGTAAACAGATTGTTTGTCGGGGCTGGGTGAAAAAAGGATTTGTTCCGGATCAAGAAAGGTCAGTGTATTTTGATATGTTTTGGGAAGGGTATCATCCATGATACTTTTGCCTGTTTCCAGCGAAACGATGCTAAGATCTGACGTATTTTGCTCAGTAAGGCCGACTAGTAAGATCACAACATAATCACTGCCGGGACTAATCTGCCAATGTATTTCAGAGAGAGGGTTGTCTGGGGTAAAAATCTTCGTCATATTTTGACCGTCTAGCCCCATCCTATACAATTCCTGGCTATCGTTCTGGTAAACAATGGCTTGTCCGTTTGGAGTGAAATCATACAAATAATTATCGAGATATTCTATTAGCCCGTGATCAAATTCGTAGGCAATGCTATCACTGCCGTCTGCCAGATTGGATAGGTAAAATGTGGCGTGGAAAAATTGTTGAGTCTCGGTTGTCACTTCGGTTGTTGTGATAATATGGGTAATTGTTGTTGTTTCAACTTCAACCGCTCCACCAGCATCGGCTAGACGGTCCCCATTTGCTCTTGATGTATCTGTTAGCGTTTGGGTATCTTCCATAGTTTGCGAAGTTGTCTCTATCTGTGCCCCGGTTACTGGTTGAGAGCGGGTTATTGTTTGTGTTGTAGTAAGTGTATTACTCGCTGTTGTTGTCTCTGTATCGCTGTTGATGATTTGAGAGCCGCTTGTGACACTCGTGTTGGTTATGATCTCCGTATTCGTTGTAACCGATGTGTCCGTAGTGACTTGCATAATATTTGAGCGGCTTACGGTGACCGTGTAAAGAAGATGATTACCGTCCGGCGATAGAACCGCCTTAGCCGATGGTGTTTCACCCAGAGGTTGCCCCACATCAAGTCGATTAGTCATTGAAAAGACGCGCAAACTGGCTACTGTTTCTTCGGTAGCGGGGATGCTAACCGCAGTCAAACCATGCTCTGGCGCGATGGATAAAAATGGGGGGACATCCTGACTTTCGACTAAAATATTTTTGTCACCTGTGACTAAATCGATAAAACTTACTTGGTACCGATCATTTTGTCGTACAGCCAGAATAGTGCTTTGCGAGTCAGACAATATAATAACTCCGCCACCCTTCCAACGACCACTTTTCTGGGTAATTAAGTTTTCCGCCGCTGGTGGCCTATCGATGGCTAAATGAATATCGGCTACCCACTTACCTTCACTTTCTCCCAGGTGAAGGGCATTGCCACTTCGCCAGTTTAAGAATTGAAGCACGGTTTTGTTTTCTACTTGTTGGGTGGCTAATACCCATGAATCCCGGGGAAGCGTGAGGGTATTCCACAGAAAATAGCCCCCAAAGATGACGACCAGAGCCAGAAGAGCCAGAATGGTACAGGCTATATTGAAGATACTCAGGGAGATATATTTGGTTAGGGCTGGGCCGGTGTGATTTTTGCCGCCGGGACTACTGAAGTCGAAACCACATGCTTGGCAGGACTCAGCTTCAACTTCGTTTTGGGCTTTGCAGATTGGGCAGTGCATTGTCATTGTCTAATTCTCCTAAAATAGCCTATTGCGCAGTCAAGGAAAATAATGTGTTGTACTTCAACTGAATAATTTGAATTACTTGAAAAATGTTATTCCCGTGTCTTCCTCCATATCTTTCATGGCTTGGTATAATTCAGGAAATTTTTTACGACGTTTACAATAATCAATAATCTTTGTAACCCGTTTGGCATTAGACATTTGCGCACCGAGAAAATTGTTAAAGAAAATATCATCAAATAACACTGGATTATTATTGTCACAAAGCTGTTCCAGATGATCTGTTGCTAATTTATTTAACTCGCGTCTAAATTCTTTTATATCTGGCAGCGGTTGCTTTTTCTCACCTGGTGAAACAGGTGGAAAAACCATCTCGTTTTCCTCCAGCGATGGCCTGCTTTCCACCGTGGAAACAGTTAAACTAAATTTCTGCGGCGGCTTCCCATCAACAGAAATAGTTAGCGGCAAATTATAAGTCTCGCCGCCTGGGGTTGAATCGGCCATTACCTCTACCTTGATAGCTTTGCTGACACCTGGATCTAAATGACCAAGAAGGTGTTTGGTTTGTTTTAGATTGATTGGCCAGGCTGGCCGCATTGTGATAACAACGTTTTGGTATGTTTCGGGATGTCGATTGGTAAAAATAAACTCTTCTTGAACCCAATCTTTACCAGACACCTCAATGTTATTTGGTTCAACTCCAAGATAGAACGCTGACATTTTATACAAATCTCCCTCTTATTGTTATGAAAATTAAGCCTGACCCAGAATACGTGAAGTGACCGTTTGCCAATCCGGGGGTGCATCTTTGGGGTGCAAGATTTTTTGTAACGTTTTACTTAAACTTTGACATCGCCCATCAATTTCTTTTTGTAGACTGTCTCCTTTGTCTTGATAATTTGAACCTTGATTTATATGTAGGCAACGATAGGTGACATTACCCCAATTAGTCGTTTCACCTTCGACAAGAGGAGTTCGACTAACTAAAAGAATATAAACATCGATGGGGTGATTGTTCTGAGAGTAAACACGACCAAGAATGTTCCAGCTAACTCTTTGGTAGGCTAAATCATTTTCCGACTCGGCCATAGGTGTTGACCGCGTCACAGATTTGATGTGTATCTGTTTATTGTCCTCCAATTTCTTAGTTAGTTTGGTCATAACTTCAGAGGTCAAAGGAATACCTTTTTTTCTAGGGATAACATCCGAAGCGGTTCTCTCTAGTTGGAAAGCAAAGATATTAGGGTTGATTATTAAATTCCCCTGAATTTGAGTCTTGTATTCAACCGAAAAACTTTGTTTACCTGTTTCGGCAGAGTGCCCGTTGGGAAACCAAAAGTGTTTAGGCTCAACCTTAACTCCAGATAGGGATGCCGTTTCTATAGAAAGACAAAAGTCAACTTTAATAGGTGTTTGAAACTCGGTCAGGGGTCGTGCAAAAGTGATGGTTAGAGGGTAATCTCGAGAATAATTTTTCTGACTTATCTCTTGAGAATTACCCGTTAAAATATCTTTCAAACGAATATTTTGCCACTGCACCATATTGTTATCTGTCGAAAGGCGGCCTCTGCTTTTAAGGATGGGTTTCTCTGTACTATTGGCAAAAGGGTATTTATCCACCTCAATCTTAACATATTCTAATCTAGCTTGAGTCAGATTTTGCCAGAAGTCATTAGCAACTACATCGTCCTCCAGTGGCTGATATCGCCAATCGCGTAGATATTCTCGGTCTGACAGAACATCGAACTCTAGTTGTAAGGTGTGTCCTCCGCTTAAGTTTTTCACCGTCGGTCTGACCCACAACAAAGCTCGCGTCATCGCGCCAGGGATATTTCCTCTGGTAAAAATCGCTTCGGGAATAATCTCATAATTGTAACGGGCTATTGTATACCAGTCAGCAATTTTGGTATCCATTATTTGGTCAAAAGATCTTTTCATAGCCAAAACTTGTTGGTCAGACTGGTGTTGGGCATAAGGCGACCAATCAACGGAGAGCCAACCTAAATTAAATTCGTTACTACTAGAAAAACCATATTTTTTACCCTTCTTGGTATATGCTTCGCGGACTTTTTGGATGTCTTCATTTCTGAGAAAAGTCTCCAAAGCAATGTCACCATGTCCTTTGGTCATTTTGAGTTGCGGCGGTTCTGTCGCGGAAAGGATCATTTCTAATTCAACCTTCTCCGTAACAGAAACATTGTAAAATTCGCTCAATAGGGGTATAGCATCCACTGGACGGCTCATAGAACGCGTATAGAATACCCAATGTTGATACCATCCAACGGCAATCAAAAACAGACCGAGCACCAAAATAGAAAAAGGAACTAAGGTAACGGCCCACATTGTCGATAAAAGGGGAGACAGAAAGATCCACGCTTCATTTAGCGGAAGCAATTCAAACCCTCTTCTTATCCTTTCAATCGCTCCTAAATCAAACATTTGCCTAAGAAGTACAAACAACCAGCCTCCCCCAAAAATAGACACCAGTACACCAGGGAGTATGAGTACTTTGCGAGGAGAGTAGGGTAGGAAATGGGCGTGCGTTTGGCAATGGGCAGCTTTGGCATTACCACCCCGCAATATACGGGCTAATTCTAAACTGGGGTCTTGGTAAATGGCCGATCCAAATTCGGATTTGCGAGACAAAAAACGGCCACAATGATGACAAATATTGGTAACCTTAAAACTGTCGGTCTTATAGCAACTTACTTTACTGTGATCATCTGATAGTAAAGATTCTTCTTCCGGCTTAATATCATTGAAAACAGTATACACTTTGGTCGTCATTTAACTCTCCTCCAAGGCTGCTGCAGTTACTGATGTAAAGTACTGCTCTAAATCTATTTGAACTTCGTCAAGTAAGCGATTCGCCACATTGCTATGCCCACTCATCTTGACCCATAAGTCAACATCTAATGTCCCCAAAGAGATTGTTCGAGTCAATGTTTCTTGTTTCTTATTGTAAGTGATAGTATGTTTTCCTTGTCTCACCTGTCCCACTACTTTTGCTACTATATGATCCTCATAGGCCCCTTGTCGAATAGCAAAAATTGTTTCAGAAAAGCTTTTCCCCTCATTATTATTAAAATTTGAATAGGGCAGAACGGTTAATTGATGGTTGCTTAAGATATGTCTTATGTTATCGAGATGATTGTTTTGGAAGACAACCCCCTCAAAGTGGAGTCTGCGACGGGCACTGAACGACCTCTTAGCGAAGACCTCTGCCATATCAATCTCAAAATCAAGAACCAACCAGGTCCGATAGATTTTTACGATTTTCTCATCGATCTCTGGTCCCTCCTCAGAAGCCCAATCGACTTGCAGCTTGGAAATAGGTTCATCAATGCGTAGAACGAGACACCCCTCTAATTCCGGTAAGTCTTTTATCGGAGAGATAATATCTAGATAGAATTTTAGCTCATACAAATTTTTATCTTTATTCCAAATTAAATAAAGATCGCTGAGTTTTTCCAACAGAGACTCTGATTTCTCTAAATTTGGAGATTTTTTCCTCAACTCTAAGGTTTTTCGCTGAGGATTATAGAGCCACACCGTCTTGAATTTATCAATAGACCTCTCGATTTCTGTCGAGATAAAATGTCTAATGTAGGGGGTTTTAAACTCTATATAACTTAGCTGAACCTTATGAAATAATTCATTAATTAGCTGTGTTAAAGATGATAAATTATGTTTATCTTGTAGAGCTGGGATCTTTGCCAAGAGGTCTTGCTGTTTAATTACTCTCTTTTTGCGACCTTCTAACAACGATTCAAGTTCTTCTCGCTTCTCTTTGGCCTTGTTTAAATTCTCCTTAATCTCTATAATTTCACTATCATCTATCATTTCATCTTTCTTTTTTTTCTTATTTTTTTCTTTTAACTGGTTTTGTAACTTTTCGGCATCCTCTTTTACGTTTTCGCTTTCTATTTCAAGTGCCTTTACAATTCGTTCAACATCTTGTTGTGTTAGATAACTGGCCTCACTGCTAATATTTAATTGCAAGCGGAGAGTATCAAGAAAACTTACGCCAAATTCTTGGAGTCCATCGAGGCCCGAACCATCCACAATCTCAGCATCCAAAAAGATAGGTCTTGAAGAGATAATACCTACTTCTGGGTCAAGGAGGTATTTGAATTTGATCGATGATCGGTGATGCTTGTCTAACTTTACAGGATAAATCGGTATCTTGAGTGGTACTCCGTCAGTTTTTAGAGGCGGGTCCCATGTTGTTGCCTTGTACTCCGATAGGGCTAGATATCCATAAGGTTTTTTATCTGAGACAATCTTTTTCTTGTACTTCGCTTGCTGCTTCTTGGAGTGCTTTGGAATAAGTACTTCGATAGTTCCTTCGCTAATTATCTCTGATTCGTCAATGAAAGTGCGTTCTCCTATGTATGCTTTGTAACGCAACATTTCCTCTACTACGATCTGCACTTCTGTAATCTCTTGGTCTTTATGAAACAAATCTTTGACCTGTGACTTAAACTTAGGCCAGGACGATTGAATAGAGTCCCAGACACCCATTTTGTACCTCCTGAATTTTGACTTTATGACAATAGTGTACCTATTGTTGCAGCCCCCCAAAAAGCAATCTTTTTCGAGAGGTTCGAAATTTCTTCAGTAATCTTAAACTGCTCAGAGGCTAAACTGCCTAACAAATAAAGGGTTAAGCCTTGGTAATATTCACTCCAATCTCTAGGTATGAACAGGTAATCTTGAGCCGCCTCACGAACTGCCAATATTGCTAACCAAGGTCTTTCAACCAATTGATTAGGCGGTGTCACAGAGTTTTGTCTACGATGATTTATCGTATGATGCAATTGGTTATAAAAAGTGTAAATACTTTCGGCTGGGAGACGGTGTTGATGTAAAATTTGGGGAACGAGCTTGGTAATAATTTCTGTCTCTAATTTGAGAAAGTCGTGTAGAGCATGATCTTGACAGCTATTTGAAAAATTTATCAAGCGAATATCATTACTTTCTTTATCTACCAATATGTTTTTTAAGTTCAGATTACCGTGAATACAGGCCAGATTTACATCACGAACTTGCCTCAATAGATTTGACTTCAGATGTAAAGGATTTGTAAGAAATGGTCCATTAGACCAAGAAACCACATTGTGT
The DNA here is from genome assembly GCA_020433835.1 of Anaerolineae bacterium. Next base: position 11,933 of record JAGRBY010000085.1, read on the forward strand.
GTAGGATTAATGGCTGACCCCATTACTTGTCTTACTTGATTGTCTAATTGTTCGTCCGAAGTGTTAAGAATCCGTTCATAACTGGATCGAAAATGAAATTCCAGGCTAGGTGTCGGGCGTTGAGTAATTTGTTTCAAACCATCAAACAGACGTTTTAGTATTAGCCGAGTGCCTTCAAATGTAGCCTGTTGTAAATAGCTATCAAGAGTCTGTGGTACAGAAGCGTTATGATGACCAGGTAAGCTATATGAAAGCCCCCCCCATTCTTTATTACCTTCCACTCCTAGAATTTGGGCAACAGGCGATGAACGGTAGCCAATACAGCTTTGATAAGCCCGCTTTTCCTTTTCAATAAGGTGATGTGCAGCTAATTTAACAAGTATGTGTGCCCCTGCGGCTGTCTGATCCATAATTGGACGTACTATCAAGAAATGATGTTTATCATGGTGTTGATCTAACTCTGCTTTAATAACTACACGCTGATAATCAGAAAATAATCTTTTTAAGACTATCTCTGCTTCAGAGGGTAGAGCAAACTCAGTCGGGTTTTCAATAATCGGTTTTGGTGTTCCATCAGAAACCCGAATAGAGATATGCCACCCAACCACTCCCGCCGTTCCAAACGCCAACCTCGCCGACTTAACTCCATGACTCTCCACATACTTCACCACTGCCAAACTATACAAAAACAACCCCGGTAAGTATTCCTTGATAAAATCACGCTTCACATACTGCACCGCCAACTCGCGTACCTTTTGAATAACCCAATATGCCTTCCGCAAGATCGGATCATCCGGCACGGACACAGCCTCATCAAGCAAAGCCTCCTCAAACTGCAAATAATCAGCAAAAGAAAATGCAGCTTGGCTTAAGACCATCTGACGGATGTAGACCTCCAACTTAATAAAGTCATACAGATTATGACGCTCCTTAACTAGAGCGAAGTCGATCAGCCAACCATGCCCGGACTCGTCGACCAAAATGTTACGCAGGTGGAGATCGCCATGGACGAGCGATTTTTTGCCGTCGAGGGTGCGGCTCAAGATTTTGGGGTAGAGATGGAGAGGGTTGGGGTATGTTTGACCGTTCCAGGTTAACGTTTCAGCCTGGGGATCGGCATCGGCTTCGGAGAAATTGGCGAAGGCAGAGGTCATGATCTGAGTCAGTCGGGCCGGACGGTTGTAGCGAACCTCACCGCGGATGGTGACGGCCTGGCCTACAGTAAAGTTCATCGCCACCGGTGTCTCGACTTTGACGACGATGCCCGGATGGGTAGGATGTTGGAGTTTGAGGAGATTGGATTTTACTTTAGTAATGACTAATCCCTCGATGTGAACCAAGGTCTCAGGTTTGATGTCTGAATGTTCCACCGGGATGTCGCCAGCGCTGAGAGGGTTATACCCATCAATAAAATCAGGTGTCTGCTCCATCGGCCAAATTCCATCTTGCGAAGCGGAGCGGACTCGCACGCGCAGATGTTCAACCAGATGGGGGCCGTATTCAGCGTCAAAAAAGCAAACATGCGGCGCGGTTTGGTGATACCACTGCTCACCTAAAGCTTTATCGAGCAGTTCGGTTAGAGTTTGGGTGATGGCGTCTGCTGAGACCTGCTCATCCAAGAAGACCTCTTCCAACGTTCGGGTTTGGCCCAAGCGGCTGTCGCCGACAAAGTTGTAGATGATGCCGCCCAAACCCTGCCATTCAGCAAAGCGAGCCACTTCAGCGGCAACATAAGGATGGGCTTTTTTAACGTGATCGAGGTAATTTTGCTGTTCGCGCTTCAGCTCTGCGGGAGGACCAATTTTAACAATCTGTCGGGCCAGGTGGCGTCCGCGCTGGTCGATGGGGCGTACTAAAAATACGCGTGTTCCCCCGAAACCACCACCAAATTCTTTTTCGACTAGAACTTGCTGCTCGCCCTGATAGAGCTGCTGCACGAGCGCGATTTGCGTAGAGTCGAATTGTTTCAGGCCCGGCGGCAGTTGGACCTGCACCTTACTTCCAGGAGTCTCTACTCCTATAGATTCAGTACGATCCTCATCTTTGAAGCGACGTTCGAGAGCAGCTAATTTGATTTGCACCTCATCTAGCTGCGTTTCGATGTGGCGCAGGTCGATTTGATATGCATTGGGAGAGGCTATTTCTTCCGTGCTGTTGGATTGATCGTGTGGTTCCGGCTCGTCTTTAATAGCGGCCAATTCTTCCTGCAAAACCTCAAGTTCCGTCTCGATATCCTCAATCTCGATCAGAATCGCCGGATCGGTACGAATGCCGATTAAGGCCCGCTGTTCTTTGAGCTTTTGTAAACGCCGGGTATGATTGGTGATCAATTTCTGTAAATGCGCTTTATTAGACAAGATATCACCTCTCCTGAAGGTCTTGCAGTCGTCGGGCAATCATGGTGGCAAACTGCTCTATCGATTGGCCGGGTTCGGGAACGATCCACATAATAGGGCATTCCAGACCAATAAGTTGATCGGTCAGTTCAGCTACGTGAGATCCTAAGCCCACGAACAGAGCTTGTTCTTCTATGCTTCGGCTTAACAACGCGCCTACCCTCGGATCAATTTGCAGCCGACCTAGATGCCCCATTCCGCTGGGTAGAATTACCGCCAGAATGGGCGGTGGTTTTTCTAAAAGTCGATCCAGACTGCTGTCGGGGATAATCATGAGACCGTGCGCCCCGTTGACCCGTCCAGATCGTAAGCCCACCACCAGCACGGCCAGACCGGCCTCGCGTAGGGTGATAAGCAAGAGCGTAACCGCCGTCTCCTCAAAGCCGTCAGTTAATAACAAGATAGCTTGGCCGTGATCGGTTTTTGGCATTGCGCATTCCTAAATGGATGTTTTTCGCTTGCCTTTTACTTTACTACGGCTAAACTTTGGTGACCTGCTTCAATACTTCAGAATTCTTTTTGATACTCTCAACTTCTTCGTTACTCTATCAACCTACACCGTGTCTCATTTGGTCAAATAGCAAAGTTGGATGTACTGAATTCAACCGCTAAGTACCATTTACCAGTGCCCAGTTAGTTGATATAATTGTTTTAAGTTTCTTAAGAATTATTTCTTAAATGAGGACAGGACATAGTTTTACTTCGGCTAATAAAAGTGTAATCCACAAATCGGATCGATAATTGACAAATCCAGGGCATGTCTCTGGCAAGTTTCGCGTTTTTGATGGCATTTTATTGAATCAGACGCTCGATGTTGATCCGGTCTCACATTCAGAAAGGACTGCGATGTCTTCCGACCAAGATCACAAGCCGGTAACAGCCTTACTGGAACAGGCCCTCAAACAGTGGCACCGTGAGACGGAGCCTCTGGCTCTGGATGAAGTGCTACCATTTCTCACCCGCCAGACAAAAGCAGGTTGGTCGGGCAGTCTTCCCCCTCTGGATCATCAGGTGGTTAACCAACTCTTGTTTAATTTATTGGAGAATTTGGCGGCGGAAGATGCCGTTGCCGCCGCCCTTCTACGCCGCCGTTATATAGATGATGAGACTGGTTTTGCTGTGGCTAATTCGCTAGGTATCTCTGAAAGTGCGTTTTATCGCCAGCGTCGAGATGCTCTGACGGCCTTAACAGACACCGCTTTGGCTCACGAAACGCAAATTCGCTCAAAGTATATCGCCCGTTTGGAGGATCGCTTAGAGACGCCTTCGTATCAGAAATTGTTTGGCTTAAACGCGCTTCGTACCCGTTTGGGTAAGTTACTATGCGCTCGCTCCGATATTCGGCTGGTGTGTCTAACCGGCATTGGCGGCATCGGCAAAACCTCGTTGGCTAATGCTTTGGCCCGACAGGCCATCGCCCGCGGTTGTTTTGAGGAAGTAGCCTGGGTAAGTGCTCGCCAGCAGTGGTTTGCCCCTTGGGGAGAAATCCAAGAAACAGATCGACCAGCCCTAACCGGGCAGGATTTACTGGTGGCCCTAAACCAGCAGCTAAGTGAAACGCCTGTTCCTCCCCGCCCTGCCGATGAACTCTTGGCGGCGCTTAAAGGGCGATTGCAAAATCGCCCGCATCTGATTATTTTGGACAATCTGGAAACAGCCGCCGATTACCAGGAACTCTTTCCTCTCCTACATGAGTTGAGCCAATGGGCCTGGATTTTGCTGACCAGCCGGATAGTTGTCCACGAGCAGCCTTATCTGCATCTCACCAACCTCACCGAACTATCTCCAACCGATGCCGAATATCTAATCCGCGATGAAGCGCGACGCCGGGGTATTACCGATCTGGCCGAAGCTTCACCTGATCTTATCGAGCAAATTTATGCTATTGCCGGAGGCAATCCCCTGGCCCTGAAGCTAATTATTGGTCAAGTTCACCTCCGGTCGCTATCTACGATTTTAACGGACTTGAAAGAGGCACGGGGGAAAAAGGTTGAAGCCTTATATGAATTTGTTTATCATCAAGCCTGGCAGCTCCTCGATAATACGGCTCAGCAGGTTCTGGTGGCTATGCCGCTGGTCGCGGCTCCGGGAATAACTTTGGAGCATCTGGCCGGGATTAGTGAGGTCCCTTATGATGCATTGAGCCATGCACTCGATCTGCTCATCCAACTGTCGCTGGTTCAGGTGGGAGGGACTTTACAAGAACGTCGCTTCTATATTCATCGACTGACCGAGACATTTTTACATAAACAGGTGACAAAGTGGACACAGCAGCCTTAGGTCCAAGTGGTCAACCTTGGTCACAACATTTTCGTCATTTGGTCATTGCTAACAGCCGCTATTGGCTGCGCTGTGCTAAAAAGGATCTAAACGCCCTGCGCGGGGAAACCCCACAAATATTGCAGGGGTTGACCTATGCCCTCATCCTCCCTGATGCCTGGGCGTCTGCTCGTGAGCTTATTGTGTATCTTAGTCCGACTATGATTCGGCAAGGCCAGGTAAAATCGTGGGAAGCAATTTTGCAAAAGAGTATTAATGCCAGCATCACAGCCAATGATAAGGTGGAGATTGAGCTTCGGCAGCAATTAGGTACGCTCTACCGGCTTCAAGGGCGATTGGTAGAGGCCGAGCATTGCTTACACGAGGCCCTAAGCTTATGCCATTCTGATTACCCGCAAAGCCCTTATTGGTCGGTACTTACCCAATTGGCCCTGGTTGCACGCTTATTAGCCCACCACGATGAGGCACTGCGCTTGGCTCAACAAGTTATGGCGAGAACAGACTTACCTGCTACAATTAAAGCCGAGGCTCTTAATGTAAAAGGGTTGGTCGCTTATGATCAACGGCAGTGGGAAACCGCTCTATCCTGTTTTGAGCAGGCTTTGGCCCTCTACCGGTCAACAGAAGAGACTTACCAAATAGCCCGTCTGCTGACAAACCGTGGAGTAGTGTTCCAACGAGAAGGCCGTTGGGATGAAGCTGAAGCCAGTTACCAAGAAGCGATCCAGACCTTTCAGAACACGGATGATCAAACCGAACAATTTAAGGCCGTGATGAACCTGGGCAATATATTCTT
>JAGRBY010000860.1 GCA_020433835.1 Anaerolineae bacterium
GCTAACCGATAATTGGAGATAAGATGACGCCTCAAGAAACCAACTTTATCATTCCCGATTTTCGATTTAACAGTGGCGAGGTGCTGCCCAAACTGCGTCTCCACGCCACCACATTAGGTCGGCCGCAAACGGATGCGCACGGCCGTACGACCAACGCCGTACTCATCATGCATGGCACGGGTGGCTCCGGCCAAGCGTTTCTGCGTGAGCAGTTTGCCGGTGTCTTGTTTGGCGAAGGGCAACTGCTCGATGCCAACCAGCACTTTATTGTCCTCCCTGATGGCATTGGGCATGGGCAATCAAGCAAGCCCAGCGACGGGCTACGCGCCAACTTCCCCCATTATGGCTACCACGATATGGTCACCGCTCAATATCGCTTAGTGACTGAGCATTTGGGTGTCAATCATCTTAAATTGGTGATGGGCACCTCAATGGGGGGGATGCAGACGTGGTTATGGGGAGAACGTTACCCTGATTTTATGGATGCTTTGCTGCCTCTAGCCAGCTTGCCTGCCCCCATCGCCGGCCGGAACCGCATGATGCGCCGCATGATTATCGACTCAATCCGCCAATCGGCCGACTACAAAAATGGTAATTATGTCAAGCAACCCCGTGGCTTAACCAACGCCATCCATGCGCTTATCTTTATGGTCAGTGTACCGTTACAATGGCGTGCTGAAGCACCCACACTAAATGCGGCCGATGCCTTTTTTGACCAAAAGGTCACTGAGTTTACGGAGCGTTTTGATGCCAATGATATGCTCTATTAGTTTATGGCTTCTGAGGATTATGACCCTGCCCCTGATCTTGAGAAAATCAAGGCTCCATTACTGGCTATTAACTCGGCCGATGATCAGGTCAACCCGCCCGAGTTAGGCATTATGGAGCGGGAGATTAAACGTGTTAATCACGGCCGTTACGTCTTGCTCCCCATCACGGCCGAGACACGTGGCCACGGCACCCACTCCTGGCCCGCCTTGTGGCAGCACCATCTGGCGGAACTGCTCGCCCACTAAACCTCACTTTTCCTTCCCGCTTTTCACTTCTCACTTCTACCCCTCCTCCATCTCCTAATACCGCGTTACCTCTGTACCAAACTTTTAACATTTGTTTATGCAATTTGACATATTCAACAAATAAGCATCTAATTATATTCACGTACTCTTGTCAGGCTGAGTACACCGAGCCCATTCGTTTTTGCCTTAAGCAATCAAATAGGTAGTCAAAACGGCCATTCCTTTACCCTTTTTTTGACAATTTTTCTCGAGAGCGCTATAAACCACGTTACAGTTTTTGTATACAACAGTTGACAAATGTATACATGTGTGTATACTTGTATACATGAGTACACAACAAAAACACATACGGGTTGATCAAGAGTTGTATCGTCAACTCAAAAAAGTAAAACGTGATATTGGCATTCCAATGACAGAATCAATCCGCCGCGGGATGTGGTTCTACTGTTTGGAACAAGGCTGGGTGGATGAAAAAGATGTTCAACAAGAAATCATCGCCAGCATCAAAAATGTAGTTGGTTAAATTTTTACCCTTTAATTCAAAAATTGGATTTAAAGCAGAGAGTTAGAAGTTCGTTGCCTTAGGAAAGCAACAAAAGCAGTTGTCAGCAAGGGAGAATTCCGCTTGGTAGTGGAATAAATTTGCTGGCGAGAGCTTGACTTTATTATCAGGAGAACGGGGGAACCCCCACTAACAAGGTTGGTCATTCAAAGAAGCAACCTAACTTAATGACCAGCAGGAGTATGCAAGCTAGCATGAGTAATTTATTTCAATCACTTTCGAAAAATATCAGAGGATCTTCGTTTGTCGTTTGGATCACCATTTTAGCCTTCTTGGCTACCTTTATTGGGTTGGTTCACTTCGTTGAGGATACTTACAGCAGTTTTGTTGGTTTGAACCAACTTGAATCAGCTTTTGGGCTGAAACCGGCTAATTATGCCATTACCTATTTCACCATGAGTATTGCTCCACAGGTCGGCCAGATTATTTTTGGCTACATGTGGTTAATGGATCGTAAGAAAAACTGGTGGGCTGGTTTGGTCGCCGTTGGTTTCTTCGGTGTAGACTTTGTGGCCGACTTACAATATCGTTCTAACGGGCTCTTATTCCCTGTTGATGGGAGCACCACCATGGATCATATCGAAGCGGTTTCTTTGTCAGCCTTCTTAACTTTTGGCTACTTCACAGTTGGTAGTGAGCTCTTTATCACGGCCGGTGCTGGGCTTATCCTAGAACTATTCAATGAGGCCGTTGACCAAGCTGCGAATATCTATGTTAGCTTGCGCAAAGCCATTATCGATGCCCGTTACCGGATTCGCCATGCGGTTGAATCTGCACAGACAACCCGTCGTAACTAAAATCTCAATTCATTAAGCTTTAAAGCGGCCGTGTTATGGGGATACATTTCCCATAACACGGCCGCTTTTGTTTTCTTGAAGCACAACGCTTGACGAACGCTTTCACCACATATAACTACATCAGTTAGGAGTTACCGCGTTTCAAGTTCCATGTTTATTTGCACCACGGTAAGCAGTCGGTCAAAAGGTCAAAAATCAGCTCTTTTCAAGCTGATCTTGGCCATAGATAACACAACCTTATTTTTGTTACAGAGTACTGACGATGAGATAAACTACAGAATTGCATCAGTAGTTTCAAGGGATGGTAGGGAAACAACTTCGTAATCTTATCCAATTTCCGTTCCTTAGTTTACCAACGCAGAACAGAAATTTCCCAACTTTAGATGTGAGCGAACATGTTTGAGAGTTCTTTAGAAACTGAAAGACGGCCGTTAGACGATTTTTTTAACCCGCGCTCTATTGTCATTATTGGAGCCTCCACCGTTGAAAACAGCGCTGGTCATACCCTTGTCCAAAATCTCACCACACAATCCTATCAGGGGAAGTTATATCTTGTCTCGCAGGAGACCGTCTCAGAAATGGCGGGCTTGCCCGTTTATCAAACTGTAACAGATATTGCGGAGCCGATTGACCTGGCTCTTATTGTAAATAAGG
>JAGRBY010000861.1 GCA_020433835.1 Anaerolineae bacterium
CTGTACCCAATATTTTTGATTTTCCCCGTGGTGCACGGGCCGGGCGCTGTTTGCACCAGTTGTTTGAACACCTTGATTTCGCGGCGGCGACGCCTGCACGGATCACCGAGCTGACCGAGCAGACACTGGCCGAATTCGGCTTTGATCTGAGTTGGAGTGAGATTGTTGCCGCGATGGTGCGTAATGTTCTGCAGGCACCACTCGACAGCACAGGTTTGTGTCTGGCGGATGTAAAGTCCCGTCAGCGCTTGAACGAGTTGGAATTTTATTATCCTTTGGCCGACCTGGATGCGGCCGGTTTACGGCGTACGCTCAGTCCCTATCTAGACCGTTTTGGAACCGCTGCTGTAACCCTTAAAGAAGAGCTGGATGCGCTGGAGTTCGCACCGGTTCGCGGTTATATGAAAGGGTTTGTCGATCTGGTGTTCGAGGCTGGCGGGCGTTATTACATTGCCGACTATAAATCCAACTGGCTGGGTGCGCAGCCGTCTGATTATCAGCCCGATAAACTGGCCGAGCCGATGAGCCGGGAAGGTTACGTATTACAGTATCTGATTTATACCATCGCGTTGCATCGGTATCTGCAATTGCGGCTACCGGATTATGATTATGAGCGCCATTTTGGTGGCGTATTTTATTTATTCCTGCGGGGTATGGATCCGGTGTTACCGGGCTGCGGAGTGTTTGCTGATTATCCAGGGAATGACCTGATTTATGCGCTGGATAGCTATTTGCGCGGGCATGTGGGGTAGGTTTTTATTGGTTTTTCGATAGTAAATAACTATCGATATTTAAGTAAATAGTTTTAATACTGTTTATACATTAAGTATTAACAGGGTAAAAAAAGGCATAATTTGACTAAAGTGACAAAATTTTGTCACTTTTTTATTTTGTTGGCGACGAATTGCTAACAAATTGTTTTCCAATGTTTATACAAATTAGAGATAAGTAGTAATAAAAGAAATTTTTATCTCCCGTAATAATTTGTTACAAAATTATTATATTTTTATTTTTTTTATTAAACATATAATTTTTAAGAATATGGATTGTATTTTCTAGGGCCGTCGAACACAAAGAAATATACCTTGGCACAGATAGTGTCATCTATTTGCCATCAATTCGGACGCACGCTCCAAACGATGTGGTTGTACTGGTAACAGTTATACCGTTTAAAAAGTTTTATTTGGGGTAGGAGATAATTACTTTGAGCTACACGATGATGGCAAATAATCTATTTACGGTCGCACTATTTGGTTTTTCTCAGATTGAGCGCACATTGATTGCCAGTGTGTGTAAATTATCGCAGGCACGCGCTCAGCGTGTTGCTTCCAGCGATCAACCGGAATATCAAGTGGTTGATCCTGGAACCACTGCCGATGCGGATATTCTGCTGATTGATGGTGATGATCCCATTGCTTTGCATTCGGGCACCTCTGATTATTCTCGCCAGTCAACCACCCCTCTGGTTATGGTCAGCAAGGCCCCGCCGCATCCCAAACCGGGTGAATATGCTTTGTTGCGGCACAGGTTGGGCGGTTTATTATTGAAATCTCTGGATCAAATCGTCGATCAATGGATTCAGAAAAAGGATGCCAAGCAGGAACTCTCCACTGTCAGTAAGCGTAAAACGTGCCTGGTCGTGGACGACAGCCAGCTTGTGCGGACCCAGATGGAGATGATTCTCGACGCACACCCGCTGGATGTCACGTTTGCCGAAGATGCTGAAACGGCTTTGCAGCTTGTCAAAGAACACTCTTTTGACATTATTTTCCTGGATGTCATGTTGCCGGAGATGAACGGCTACAAAGCCTGCAAGCTGCTCAAATCCGATCCAAAAATCAGTGGCACCCCGGTCGTTATGCTGACCAGTAAAAAATCACCCTTCAACAAGATGCATGGTGCTTTGGTCGGCTGTGACAAATACCTGACTAAGCCGGTCGATCCAGAACGCATCGGTCAAGTGCTCAAACAGTACGATTTACTACAAATCGCCTCTATTGCCGCCGGATCAGGGGTGGCACCCGCATAAGTCGCAGTATACCAATCGGTGTACCAACTCAATTGTTTCTAATTCTCAAATAATACATTCAATGGAGCTCTATTCATGGCAATTAATAAAGTCCTGATCGTTGATGATGCCGCGACTGATCGCGCCGCGCTGCAAGATGTCGTGGCCAGCACGAACTGCACGGTTGTAACGGCCAGTTCGGGTATCGAAGCCGTCAGTAAAGCCAAAGAGGAAAAACCGGACATGATTTTTATGGACATCGTGATGGGCGAGATGAGCGGTTATGACGCTTGCCGGGCTATCAAGGAAGATCCTGAAACCGCCAATATTCCTATCGTTTTCGTTAGTAGTAAGCAGCAGAAAGCCGATCATATCTGGGCTAAGCGCCAGGGTGGTGCAGCACTGGTCGGTAAACCTTTCACCAAGGAACAAATCGTCGAACAGATGGGCAAATTGGGCTGAGCAGGCAAAGCGCAAGTAACAAATTCCTTTCGCCCCGTTGTTCGTGGTGAGTATTTTGTTTTCAGATATTGGACTAACTATCAGGAGTATGTTTGTGAAATTTAAAAGAATCCCTCTCGCTTTGACTATGGTCGCAACCATGATGGGTGGCCTCGCAACTGAGGCTTTAGCTGAAACCACCAAGCAGGCGAAAGTCGCTGATCTGGTTCGCACTCTGGGCTATGGTGGTGGTATTCACCGCTTTAAAAATTATGTCATACGTGGTGAAGATAAATACCGCGAGCGTGCCGCTGAAGCATTTACCAGCGCTCAGGGCATCATCGTCTCATTGCGTGAAATGGATGTCAGTAGTGATGAAAGTGCCGCCCTGGACAGTCTCGAACAGACGGTAGGTAATTATCAGACTGCCTTGGATGCAGTGCACAAGATGGTCGAAGAGAATTATGGCGTGGGCGATATTGTGTCTTCAGCCAATGCCGAGCTTAAAGTGGATGACGCGCCCGCACTAGCTGGCCTCGATACACTAAGAGCCGGTCATGAATGGAACGATGTGCA
>JAGRBY010000862.1 GCA_020433835.1 Anaerolineae bacterium
GATGACAAATAACAACCAATGGTGGCCATCGCCCTACGGCCCGGACGATCAACGGGGCATGCTCAACGAAATCACGCCCGCCAAAGTCGCTGCGGCGGCGCGTCTGGCGCAGAGGGGTCAAGTCTACGACCTGGCCCACATCCTGGACGAAAACGTACCGGCTTTTCCCGGTCGCACCTTTCGCCAGAGTCTGGTCACCGGCGCACACCTGCTCAACCGGCGGCGGCCCGATGCCGGTCCGGCCGGTTGGGGCGAAAACAATGTCAACTGGATCATCGAACTGGTCTCCAGCACCTCGCAGATGGGCACACACCTCGACGGCCTGAACCACCTGCAAATCGGCGACCGCTTTTACAACGGCCACACCCTCATCGACCTAGCCGAAGAGTGGGGCACCAACCGCCTCGGCATGGAGAGCGTCCCGCAGATTATCACCCGTGGCCTCCTGCTCAACATCGCCGCACTCCACAGTGTCGAGCGATTACAGCCCGGCTATGTCATCTCGGTTGCCGATGTCACGGCGGCGCTCGACCGGCAGGAAACTCAGGTCGAGCGGGGCGATGTCGTGCTGTTCCATACCGGCTGGGGCGATTTGTGGATGCAGGATAACGCCACCTATCTCTCCGGTGAACCCGGGCCGGGTATGGCCGTGGCCATGTGGCTGGTCGAGCACGGTATCGCCCTGACCGGCTGCGACACCTGGAGTTACGGCCCGGTCCCCCCGGAAGACCCGGCCCAACCCTTCGTCGTGCCGCAAACGCTCAACGTGCGGCACGGCATGTTCATCGTCGAGAATCTTCACACCACTGAATTGGCCCGCGCCGGCGTCTCTGAATTTATGTTTGTTCTCACCCACGCCAAAGTGCGCGGCGCAACCGGGGCCTGGGTTTCGCCGGTGGCGATCACCTGACCGCACGGAAGACCTGTCAGCTTTTCAAACGTAAACCTTATCCAAAACCGTGTTCCAATCATACAGAAACGTTCACTTAGGTACATTCGGAAAAGCTGACAGGTCTGCTCCAGACCCCAACCTTGCCCTCAGTCATAGTCAATCGGACAACCCCTTCCCGCAAAATATTATAAGTTACGCAGTTCAAAAGGTGACAGTCACTTCGATGCGATAAATCGTGCTATATGGGCCAAACGGACACTCATTTTCAATCAATAAGTGACTGTCACCTTGCCAGGTACGACAACTGCGTAAGTCCTAAATATGTCAAAAATCTGTCAGTCTCGTCTTCACCCTCAAAAATTGTAAGACTCTCATAATTTTTCAGTAAGCAAACAGAAATCACCCCATGTTATTCTTTTATCAAGGTTTTATTGATCAAGAAGCACTTTTTAAGGAGAGAACAATGTCTCAAAACAACCATTATGACGTGATCATCATCGGCAGCGGAGCCGGCGGCGGCACGATGGCTCGTGCCCTGGCTCCCACCGGCAAACGCATTCTTATCCTGGAGCGTGGCGGATTTCTGCCCCGCGAACGCGAAAACTGGAGCAGCCAGGCTGTAGCCGTCGACAAGCGCTATTCACCCCACGAAACATGGTACTTTGATGAAAGACCGTTTCGTCCGTCGCACCCGCATTATTATGTCGGCGGCAGTACCAAGCTGTACGGCGCGGCGCTCATCCGCCTGCGCGAGCGCGATTTCGAAGAGGTCGAACACGCCGGCGGCATCTCCCCGGCCTGGCCCATCAGCTACGCCGACCTCGAGCCATACTATACGCAGGCCGAAAAATGGTACTACGTCCACGGCCAAGCCGGCATCGATCCAACCGAACCGCAGCGCAGCACGCCGTTTCCCTATCCCCCGCTGGAGCACGAACCGCGCATCCAGCAGTTGAATGATGATTTGCAGCGTTTGGGCTATAATCCTTTTCCGCTGCCGATGGGCGTGAAGTTGGGTTACGAAGATGGGCAAGAGGGGCCGCTAACCGTCCTCAGCAACTTCGACGGTTTCCCCGACCCGACCGAATCGAAAGCCGACTCCCACATTATTGGCATCAAACCTGCCCTCCAATACGAGAACGTTTCCCTCAAGACCCACAGTTATGTGGAGCGGCTGGAAACCAACGGCAATAAGCGTAAAGTCAGCAGCATCGTCGTTAAGCAAGACGACGGCACCCGCGTCAACTACACTGCCGACTGGGTTATTGTCGCCGCCGGGGCGATCAACTCCGCCGCCCTGTTCCTGCGCTCCAAAAGCGAAGCCCACCCCAACGGCCTGGCCAACAGCTCCGATTTAGTGGGCCGCAATTATATGAGCAACAACAACGCTACCTTCATCGCCATCAGCAAAGAACCCAATGACGCCATCTTTGAGAAAACGCTGGCTATGGCCGATTTCTACTGGGGCTCAGAAGAGTGGCCCTACCCGATGGGCTTTATCCAAATGTTGGGCAAGGCCGATGAAATAGCCCTGCGTTATGAATCGCCAAAACCGTTGGGCGACATGACCTACGCCGAAATGGCCGCCCATTCCCTGGATTTCTGGCTGCAATCCGAGGATTTACCTGACCCCAACAACCGTGTCCGGGTTAACGACAAAAACGAAATCGTCTTCCATTATGAGCGCAACAACGCCGAGGCCCACCAACGCCTGACCGACAAACTCAAATCGCTGCTTAGCTACATCGGCTGCCACGATCACCTTATCCCGGTCGATTTCTACCTGGGCACGCAATTTCCGTACAACACCGCCCACCAAATGGGCACGATGAAGATGGGCACCGATCCACTCAGCTCCGTTCTCGACACCTACTGCCGACCGCACGATCTGGACAATGTCTTTGTCACCGACGGCTGTTTCTTCGTCACCTCCGGCGCGGTCAACCCGACCTTAACCATCTTGGCCCAAACGCTGCGCGTGGCCGATTTCATCAAAAGTAATGTATTTTAAGCAAAAAGGAGATATACACCATGCAAGGTTTACAAGGAAAAAACGTACTAATCACCGGCAGCACCTCCGGCATCGGCCAGGCGATTGCCGTACGCTTTGCGGCGGAAGGTGCCCATGTG
>JAGRBY010000863.1 GCA_020433835.1 Anaerolineae bacterium
CACAGCGGATAATATCGCAGTTTATCGACCGCTTCGTCGATGAGCGGCAGGAGTCGTTCCTGCAACTCCGCGAACTGTGTTTCATTCACGTGGCACTCGAACACACTGTACTGAACCCGATTGCCGAAATTTTCCAATTCTGTGCTGAGTTGCTGACGGCGTTTGTCGTCGCTTATGTCGTAGCAGACCATGATTAACATGTGAGTTAAACCACGAAATAGGGTGGATCGTCCGTTCCGCCAACCGGGCCTTTCCATACCACACGCTGGCGGCACCAGGTGCACAGCGGATACCATCGGATGCTGTCCGTTGCAGGATCGATCATATCAACCAGACGCCGCAGCTGGCCGGCGCTGCGGCGTTAATAAAGTCCACGTTGTGAAAGAACACGCCGAGGCGACGCGAACACCCGTTCGCACTGTGCCAATTAAAACGGATCGTGATTGAAAATCTCCACATCGCCGGTCACTGGCGAGCGGTAAATCAGCCGTTTGGCCTTCCCGTGCAAAGCGTGCGCAATTTTCAGATAAAGCCAGACCGGCCCCGCACCCGTGAGCACGATGTCCTGGCCTTCACCGGCCAATGCCTCGGCCTGCTGGAGGTAATGGTCGAGTTGCTCCAGCTTGGCAGTTTCGCCGTACAGGTCATTGATGTTGATTTCGGTGGTCATGGTATTTATATCCTATAATTAAATGCCAACGCCGCCGGTATCGGATGACCCATATTCAACGTCATAACTTACGACATCCCAGGGCGCATTCGTACTTACATATTGAGCACTTGAGTCACGGTTGAATGTGATGGCTACAGCAACAACGCTGGTGACTTTTTGCCCACCAGTAAAATCGATCATGATTTGTTCTTCTGGAATTTTTTTGTTTTGAAAAATCTTGAATAATTCACGCATTGCTGTTGCTAGATTGTTAAATTGCTCGAAATCCCAGCCACCGGTTTTTCGTTCTTGATCGGTGCAAGGTGTTAATTGCACGGTTCCAGACGAATCATTGAGCAAGATCATAACGTCAAACCCCTGGAAATTAGGATAGCGTCGCAAAATTTTGTAAAACCAATGTACTTGCTCAATAGATTTGTCTGAACAAACTATCACAACTTGTTTTAACACCTTAGCGTGATGTCTAAGTCCGCGTAGAGGCATCTCCCAACGCCATTGCTGATCACGACGCTCATCTTTCAATTTTTCCATTGTACGCAGATCGTCGTCGATATTATTCGTTAGTGTTAGCCAGTTGGGAATACCTTCTTGAATATCGTTTTTGCCGAGATACAGATCGGATAAAAAGAGGACCAGATAGGGGTGTGGTTCAGGTTTCTTATGTTCTTCCAAATAGCGGGTTCGTGGTTGGAACAATGCCTTTCGCGTGTGATATAACCAAGCTATCGCAATTATCAAAATAACTAGATACAAAAGACCAGATACCCAACCTGGTATATTCATGCATTCTCGTATAGCTTCAAAGCCATCGCGCATTGAATCGGCGAACCATGCAGAGCTAAGTACAACTAATACACCGGCAAGCCAGGGCTGTAATTCTTCCCAGCGCAAGTGCCACATTTTTTCTTTTTTCATTTACGAATCCTTTGATGTGTTGATAATTTTTGAAAAGCGAGCTTTGATGCCCGCTCTTTTGCTTTGCTCGGTAATAAAAAATTCTGCTCTCGCACCATCAGGCGTTGATTCTGGGACTTCCCGAAAATTGATAACTATCGCCTCTCGTTTATCACCGATGAATTTGGCGCTCCATCTTTCTCCTTTTTTATACAATTCGCCTTCGATCTCTTGACCTTTTTGTATTGGCTTAGGAGCTTTATTAATCATCGCTTGAGAATAGGTGGCAGCATGTTCTGCCTCACCAAAAAAACCTTTTTCATCAATGGGTTTATTAGCATAACCGCTCTTGTAGTCTTGATGATTAGGGTAGCCGATGTCACCATCACGACTTTTGTTCAGGCGCAAAATCTGCTCCAGCATTTTGGGCAAGTGGCTACGACTGAGTTTATGTTCACGCCAAGATGATGAATATTCGGATTGAGGCCATTGTTCATAGCGTTGTTTGGGATGATAAATCGATGATTTATCATCTTTAATAGTAATCTGGCAGCTACCCATACCGATGGCTTTGCCAAGACCCAATTTGTGTCCAAGGCCTGTATCTAATTCCAATGTCAGGATTAGCTGACCTAATTCTTGAGGGGTTAAATCTTGGATATGCACATTAAAGGAAAATAAAGCACCGTGGGGTGCATAATCACGGATGGTTTTAGAATATTCAGTTGGTCTGTCTAAAGCAAAATCAGTGGCTTCGTCATGGTGATAGTAAAATTTACGACCAGCGATGGTGCCGCCTCCTTTGCCGTGTAAACCATAGTTTTGATTATGATGAGGCTTGGGTGAAAGCAAGGTGCGCAAATGGCATTTTTCTGTGCGTGGCCCGCCAGAGGTTAGTACTGCATCGGTAAATCTTATTCGGCTTTGGCAATGAGTTTTATCGCCTTCAATAGTTCCGAAAAGCTGGCAAGCTCGGCAAAGAAAGTCGACACTATTACATTCCTTTCCATGGTGTTTTTTTAGGTCTTTATAATGATAAGGTTTTTTTGACTTGTCTCCGCCACTGTATGTGGTTTGAGCAAGTGGCATACAGCCGTCAACCAAGGCTTCGTAGACAGCACGGGTCATGCCCTTGAGCGCATCTCTTTACACACAAGTCACACAGCCCCGATTTGCCGCGCATAACGTAGGCCTGACGCAAAATCCATGACCCGCTGCAAGCCCAGCCAGAGCGTTTTTGCACCGGGTTCGCCATCGCCCTTGCGACCCAGAAAGCCGCCCAGTCTGGCGATCATGCGCAAAGCCGTGTTGAGTGTGGGGGGCTGCTGAGGCATGGGCTGTTCGGCCAGTAAATACGCCCCCTGCCATTCCTCTTCAGCCAACACCAGGCTGACGTCTAAATCTGGCACTGTGCGCCCCAGGCGCATCAAGCGGCCTATACGC
>JAGRBY010000864.1 GCA_020433835.1 Anaerolineae bacterium
CCTACTTAACCATGCTACAATTTGAGTCTTCTATCAACTATAATTCCGTTCGGGTCTATATATGAAACTATTTGTCAAGATTCTCTTAACATCGTGCGTAGCGCTTTTCATTTTTTTGACCGGAACCGGAGCCGGATATGCTCTCCGTGATTATATTGTCAAAGATCAACCTTCGGATACTACCAGTGAAGATATTGGGCTTTACTGGGAAGTTTGGAATCGTGTTGAGGAACAATTTTATGGGGGCGTTCCGGAAGAAACCAATGTAACATACGGGGCCATTAAAGGCTCGCTAGCTACATTAAACGATCCCTACACCCTTTTCCTGGAACCGGAACCGGCTGCCCAAGAAAAAGCCAGCCTGGAAGGACAATTTGGTGGTATCGGCGCTTTTGTGCGGCGCGATGAAGAGGGCCGCGTGATTTTAGATCCGATGCGCAACCAGGCCGCCGAGCAAGCCGGCTTGCAGACGGATGATGTTCTAATTGGTATTGATGATCATGAGATTTTACCGGAAATGACCACTGACGAGATTGTCGCTTTTATTCGGGGCGAAGTTGGCACCGAGGTTGTGCTGGTGGTCGAGCGCGAGGGCGAACCGGAACCGCTTAGACTTACGGTTACGCGCGCTGTTATTGAAACGCCAAGCGTTACCTGGCGTCTGACTGATGAAGATCCAAAGATTGGCTATATGCAAATGACCGGCTTCACGGAGCGCACTGATGGCGAACTTGAGCAGGCCATCGACGAGCTAACTGAGCAAGGGGCTGAGTCGTTTATTCTTGATTTGCGCCGTAATGGTGGCGGCTTGCTTGATACCGCTATTGATGTTGCCAGCGAGTTTCTGCGCGATGGCGTGGTTGTCAAAGAAGATCGCCAGAATGAGGGGCCGCGGGTTTACGATGTACGCGGTGGTGGTCGGCTGCTCGATCAACCGCTGGTGGTTTTGGTTGATGGTGGTACGGCCAGCGCCAGCGAGATTGTGGCCGGCGCGCTGCAAGATTATGAGCGGGCCACAATCATCGGCGAGAGAACTTTTGGCAAGGGCAGCGTTCAGTTGATTTACGAACTGTCTGATAAATCGCGTTTGCACGTTACGGTGGCCAAATGGTTTACCCCCAAAGATAATCTCATCGACGGCATTGGTCTATCGCCCGATGTCGAAGTGTTGTTCACTGAGGAAGATCATCAAACCGGTAACGATCCTCAGTTGAAGCGAGCTATCACGTTTTTGCAAAATGGGGAGTACGCTGAAAATAGTACTGAATAGCCAGGAGTGATGAATGAGTCCTCAATCTAAGCGTTTGGTGAAAATTGTGTCCGGAGTGGTGGGGATCGGCCTGATTGCGCTCGCTTCATTTGGGGCGGGGATGTTTGTTTACGCCAATTTCTTTGCCCCCTATCCATCGTCTTCAACATTAGCCACGTCTTTGCCTTTTTTTTCGGCGAATATTCAAAACGCTAATTACACTCCGCTTCGCTCTGAGGATGTTCCGCCTGAATTCGCGACTTTCTGGGAAGCCTGGCAGTTTTTGAACGAAGAGTTTTACGGCGAAATTCCGGCCGATAATGAACGCGTTTATGGCGCTGTGCGGGGTATGGTTGCCTCTTTTGGTGATCAGCATACCTCATTTATTGACCCCGTGCGGGCGGCCATTATGAGCGAAAATATTCAAGGCAGCTTTGAAGGTATCGGGGCCACTATTCGGCTCGATGAGGCCGGTCGCCTGGTTGTGGCCGATCCGATGCCGGGCCGTCCGGCGTTTGAGGCCGGTTTGCGGCCCGATGATATTATTCTCGAAGTCGATGGCGAGTCGATTGACGGACTCAGCCTGCAAGAAGCTGTGTTATTAATTCGCGGTCCGGCCAATTCAACCGTGGTGCTGACCATTTTTCGAGAGGGTGAACTTCATCCCTTTGAGGTGCCGATTGTTCGGGCCAAAATTGAATTGGAAGTGGTGACCTCAGAGATGCTCGAATCGGACATTGGGTATGTCAGGCTGACTCAATTCAGCGGCGGGGCTTCTGAAAAATTAACAGAAGCTATTGAAGCGTTGCAAAAGCAAGGGGCCGAGTCGCTTATTTTTGATCTGCGCAGCAATCCCGGCGGATTGTTGTCGGAAGCGGTCAATGTGAGCAGCCTGTTTATTAAGGATGGAACGGTTGTGGTAGAACGTTTGAAGGGAGGCGAAGAAAAAGTTTTTCATGCGAAAAGTAGCCTCAATGTTGCCGGCGATATGCCTCTGGTCGTGTTAGTGAACGGCGGCAGCGCCAGTGCCAGCGAAATTGTCTCAGGTGCAATGCAGGACCTGGATCGAGCAACGGTGATCGGCGAGCAGACGTTTGGTAAGGGATCGGTGCAACTGCCCCACAACTTAGCCGATGGTTCGGAATTGCGCGTAACCATCGCTGAGTGGTTGACTCCGGCTAAACGTCAAATTCATAAAAAAGGCATTACGCCGGATGTCGAGGTCGAAATGACAATTGAAGATATGGAGCAAGAGCGGGATCCGCAGCTTGACAAAGCAATTGAATATTTAAACGGTGGGCAAAAAATCGAGTGAGTAAAGAAGCTATCAAGGTTGTTGCCACAAATCGCAAAGCCCGCCACGATTATCTTATTGAAGATACACTCGAGGCGGGTCTTGTTTTGATGGGAAGTGAGATAAAATCAATTCGATCGGGGCAGGTTAACTTACGTGATAGTTACGCCTCGTTTCGAGATGGGGAACTGTGGTTGGTCAATGCCCATATCTCTCCGTACCAGCAGTCGAGCTATCAAAACCACGAGCCTCGTCGCGAGCGAAAACTACTGCTCCATCGGCGAGAAATTAATCGGCTGATAGGCAAACTTCAGGAGAAAGGGTTAACTCTGGTTCCTCTTCGACTCTATCTTAAAAACAGCTTGGCCAAAGTTGAGTTGGGCCTGGCTCGCGGTAAGAAATCCTATGATAAACGTCAAACCCTACGCGAGCGCCAAGACCAGCGTCAGATAGAGCGCGCGCTAGG
>JAGRBY010000865.1 GCA_020433835.1 Anaerolineae bacterium
CTTTTTATGGTCTATACTGCGAATGACTATTCTACACCAAACCACCCCCACTTGTCAAGTGCGGATTTTCGATTTTTAAGAGGTTAATCTTTTTTTTAAGGTATTTCACCGCCAAAACCGCCGCCGCCCGGTGTTTCAATCCGTAAGATATCGCCCTTGTACAGGGTTTGGGTGGTTTTGCCCGGCAAATCAATCTCTTGAGCCTCGCGCAAGAGTGTGTTTTTACCGCGCTGCCCCGGTTGTCCGCCGTCTGCTCCGTACGGCGCAATTTGCCGTCGTTCGGTGATTAGGGTTAACTGCGCCTCGTGAAGCAGTTCCATTTCACGCCGAATGCCATCACCCCCTTTTTGTCGACCGGCTCCCCCTGAACCCCGTCGAATTTCATAGCGATGGACGCGAAACGGATACGCATATTCCAATGCTTCGATGGGGGTGTTGAGCGTATTGGTCATATGACACTGGATGGCGTCGGCACCAGGCGCATCGGGACCGGCTCCCATACCGCCGCCGATGGTTTCATAATACGTGTAAGGTCGTTTGCGCTCCGGATCCCAACCGCCGATCAGGAGATTATTCATTGTGCCTTGCGATGCCGCCGGAATGCGCTCTCGGCTGGCCTGAGCCAAAGCCCCCAACAGCACATCCGTAATCCGCTGTGAGGTTTCGACATTACCCCCGGCGACTGCGGCCGGGGGCCGTGCGTTGACGACTGTTCCCTCCGGCGCAATCAACGTGATGGGAGCCAAACAGCCGCTGTTGGCCGGAATATCCAGGCCGATGAGTGCTCGAAAGACATACAGCGTCGCTGACAAGGTGACGGCATAGACCGAATTGACGCTGCCTTTTACCTGAGGCGCACTACGGCTAAAATCGACTGTCGCTTCATCGCCTTTGATGGTAATCGTCACGGCGATGGCAACCGGCTTCGGGTCGATGCCGTCACTGTCGAGGTAATCTTCAAATTCGTACACGCCGTCCGGTAAGTCGGCCAGCAAAGCGCGAGTCATCCGCTCGGCGTACTCCAGCAAACCGGTCATGTAATGGGCCACCTCACTTTGCCCATATCGGTTGATAACCTCCGCCAACCGTTCGACACCCTTGCCGTTGGCTGCTATCTGCGCCCGTAGATCACCGGCTCGCTCTTCTGAAGTGCGCACGTTGGCCAGCAGCAAGTCCATAACGCCCCGATTGAGGCTTCCTGCTTCGATTAACTTTAAGGGGGGAATAATAATCCCTTCCTGAAAAATCTCTGTCGATAGCGGCATCGAACCGGGTGTCATGCCACCGACATCGGCGTGATGGGCGCGACTGGCTACGAATCCAAACAATATCTTGCCACCCCTCTCCGCCGCATCGACAAATACCGGCGTAATCATGGTAATGTCCGGCAAATGGCTGCCGCCGGCAAAGGGATTGTTCAAGATGACGACATCGCCCGGTTCAAAAGTTAAGCGCTCGATAGCTGTTTTGACCGAGATGGGCATCGCCCCCAAATGCACCGGAATATGCGCCGCTTGGGCGATCATTTGGCCGGTCGCATTGAAGAGAGCACACGAAAAATCGAGCCTTTCCTTTATATTGGGTGAATAGGCTGTACGCCGCAGCACCATGCCCATCTCTTCGGCGATGGAGGCAAATCGATTTTTGAAAAGCTCAAGCTGGATGGGATCAAATTTGTTTGTCATGGTTGGGCCACCTCAATTATAAGATTACGATAGGTATCAACATGCAACGTATCCTTCGAGCCGATAAAAACCGTCGTATCCGGCTGCATAATAACCGCCGGGCCACGCAATGAATGGCCCGGTTGGAGATGCTTACCCAGATAGAAAGGCACGTCATCGACCCCAGCCTTCAGCACTACCGAACGTTTCTCAAACGCATCCGGCAGTTCGGTCGCTTTTATCTCAGTTTTTGGCAGTGTTGGCTGTGATAATGTTCCCGTTGCCCGCAGTCGCAAATTGACAATTTCGACCGCCACATGGGGATCGCTGTGGCCGTAGATGTAGGCGTGGGTCGTGTGAAAGGCATCGACAAAATTTGGCGAAAAGGGGATGGTCAATTCATACGATTGGCCTCGATAGCGCATATCGAGCAGGGGTTCGACCGCGATATTTTCCGGCGGAACGCCCTCGGCCTGTACATCGGCTTGTCCTTGCTCGATCAGCGGCGCGATGAGCGCCTCTAACGCGTGGTAGGGTACGTCGCCGGGACGCATCACGGTTTGAACGTAATCTTTGATGACATCAGCGGCCAACATTCCGAAGGCGGAGAGGGTTGCGGCTGCCGGGGGGATGAGCACCCTGGGAATACGCAAGTTGCGGGCCAACGCCACTGCGTGAAGGCTGCCTGCTCCACCAAACGAAACCAGAGTAAAATCACGCGGATCGTGGCCTCGTTGGATAGAAATAACCCGTAAGGCACGCTCCATATGCGCATTAACGATCTCGATCATTCCTAAAGCTGCGGTCTGAGCTAAAGTTAATCCCGGTTTGGCGGCCAGGTGGGCTTGCTGCGCCAGTGTATCAAGAGCCGACTCAGCGGCGGACACATCCAGACTCATCTGGCCACCCAAAAATTGATCGGCGGCCAGTCGACCCAGAATGAGGTTGGCATCGGTGACGGTGGGTTGGCTGCCGCCACGACCATAACAGACCGGCCCCGGATCGGCTCCGGCGCTCTCCGGGCCGACGCGCAGCGCTCCGCCGGCGTCCACATACCCCATCGATCCTCCGCCAGAACCAACGGTGTGCATATCGATAACCGGAATACGAATGGGCAAACCGCCAATATCCGACTCGGTGGTGACTTGAATATCATCCACGCAGAGGGAGACATCGGTCGATGTACCACCCATATCAAAGGTCAGCAACTTTTCAAACCCGGCTGCCTGGGCTACTGTTCGCGCTCCGACCACCCCACCCGCCGGGCCGGAAAGGACACAACGTACCGCCTCGCGCCGGGCCTGGCTGGCCCGAATACTACCGCCGTTTGATTGCATTACGCGAA
>JAGRBY010000866.1 GCA_020433835.1 Anaerolineae bacterium
TCAAAAGGGAGCTGCTGCGCCTCAGCAATACGTTGAGCAATGATTTTAACGCGAGCCGGCTCGTTGCGTTTACCCCGAAAAGGATGGGGCGATAAAAAGGGTGCATCCGTTTCAACCAGCAGCCGATCCGGTGGCAGAGCAGCTACTATTTTGGGCAACCCCCGGGCGTTTTTAAACGTCACCGGCCCGCTGATGCCGATATAAATGCCTAATTCAATGGCTTCTTCGGCCACGGCCTGGTCGCCGGAAAACGAGTGAAGAACGAGACCAGGATGCTGCCTCCCCGCACCCCACTCGCGCAGAATCTCCATCGTGTCGGCTGCTGACTCGCGCTGGTGAATGATGACCGGCTTGTCGACTTCCTTCGCCAAGGCCAACTGCTGTTCAAAAACATCGCGCTGATGCGGTCGGGGCGATGTATCCCAATGGTAATCGAGGCCAATTTCGCCAATAGCGACAACGTTGGGATGGCTAGCCAACTCACGAAGGTGATCGATACTTGAGCTGTCGAATGTCCCGGCGTCGTTGGGGTGAATGCCTACCGCGGCGTACAGATTGGGAATGGTTTCAGTGGCGGTTACAATGGCTCGGCTGTCGTCTACAGTGATGCCGGGGTTAATGTAAGCCGTAACGCCTTCTTCCTTAGCACGCTGTAATACCACGTCGCGGTCGTCATCAAAGGCATCGAACAGTATATGGCAGTGTGAGTCGATGAGCATTAAAAGAATCCCGTATTCTTTAGTCAGGCGGGTGCAGGTCCAATGTAACCCAATAATATCTGAGTTGAACAATCCTGGGACGATTTATCCGAAGTGCCTGAATGGTTGCCCGGCCTGTTGGCGTAAGTCCAATTAATTCTGTTTTATCATAGTTCCAGCTAAAATGTTCGATCCAAATTTGGTTGAGTGGGTGAAACAACAAAACTTCACTTTTGCTAATCGGGTCTAAAGCGGTTTGCTTAGCCCCTTTGTAGCGATTGCAATTAGGACAACTCAGACATAAGTTGTCTATAGTTGCTGTTCCTTCTGCCGCTTCGGGTACAATATGATCCAGTTCGAACGTGATACCCATTAGTTTTTCTGAACTGCGACAATAAGCGCAAAGACCTCTGTCTCTTTCGAGAACATGCTTTCGAATTTGTGCAGGAATGTACGAACTCATTACTCAGAGTCTAATCCGGCAATTTTTAAGGTGTAAAGTGCTCGGGTTTTTAATAAAGCGACTTGATCAACTTCTTCTAAAAGTGTGTCAAGTGACTCTTCTTCTTCAGCCGAAAGGGGCCGGCTTTGATTTTTTTGAAGCAACGTTTTGATTTGTTCCTGATAAATAGGATCAACGACTGATCGAGCCAAGGCCCGCAGCTCTTGTTCACTCATTCCGGCAAGAGGTATCAACTTCTTTTCGGTTGAGCCGTGGGTTTGTACTTGCAGCGATGGATGAGAGTGACGGATTAATTCCTCGGCCAATTCAATTTGGTCCTCAGGTGGTAACTGTTGAGCTATTTTTAGAATGTCCATATATGATTTAATGCTCATAAAACGGCTCCTTTTCAAACAAGTGAAGAAATTATACCTCAGATTCCTGTCAACTGTCGACCAGCGTCAAGTAACTCCTGAACCCGATCACCGTGGGTAGTTTCGCAATAGACACGCAGCAGTGGTTCGGTGCCGGAAAAACGCACAATAAGCCAGCCGCCATCCTCTAAGTCAAAACGAAAACCGTCGACGGTGACCAGACCCGTAACTTTTAGTCCGGCTAGCTGATCCGGTTTGGCCGTCTGCATTCGGCTTAAGACCGCTTCGCGCTGGGCGGCATCATACGTGAGATCAACGCGGTCATAATAATGGGGGCCAATTTGTTCGAAGAGATAATCGACCAAGCCGCGCATTGTGCGACCGGTGATTGCCATAAAATCGAGCAAAAATAGCCCAGAAGCAAAACCGTCGCGCTCCGGGATGTGATCGCCAAAAGCATAGCCGCCGCTCTCTTCGCCGCCGTAGATGGCTCCGACATCGACCATTTTGGGGCCAACATATTTAAAGCCAATCGGCGTTTCGTGAACGGGCAGATTGTAGCGAGCAGCCAGTTTATTAGCCATCGTTGTGCAGGTGATAGTACGAACAATGGGGCCGCGCAGGCCACGTACTTCTAGCGTGTAGAGCAGCAGCAGGGCGTATAATTGCAAAGGATTAACGAATTCTCCATGTTCGTCTAGCACGCCGATGCGGTCGGCATCACCGTCGGGAGCCAGGCCGATATCCGCTCCGCGCTGGGCAATGGCGTCGGCCAACGGCTTGAGATTATGGGCCAGTGGTTCGGGATTGTGCATGCCGGGAAAGCTGGGGTTGGGTTCGCCCCGCAGTTCAGTGATGGTTGTTTGGCCGCCGGTGAGTAAATCCGGCCAAAGTCCGCCGCCGGCTCCGTGCATGGCGTCGACAACCACATTTAAACCGGCAGCTTTGATTCGATCAAAATTAGCCAGCGACTCTAATTTGGCGCGATAGGCCGGCCAGGGATCGATGTCGATGAGCAAGCCACGGTTTCGCGCCTCGGCTAAAGGCATTTGAAGGGAGTCGGCCTCGTCGGGAATGAGGGCTTCGATGGCTTTGGTGATGACCGGTCGAGCCGAACCGGCGTACTCGGGCCGAAATTTGAAGCCGTTATAGCGGCCCGGATTATGGCTGGCGGTGATGATGGCACAGCCAGCCGTTTGCCGATCGATGATCGTATACGAGACGGTTGGGGTAGGGCTAGGGCGGCTGCACAAATAAACAGGAATATTCAAGGCTGTCAGGGTCGAAGCGGCGGCTTCGGCAAAATCACGCGAACCAAAGCGCGTGTCGTAGCCCACCACCAAACCACGTTCGGCCTGCTGCTGATCGAGCACGTAGCAGCCTAATCCGGCGGCGCAGCGGCGTACATTGGCAAAAGTATAGGTATCGGCAATGATGGCTCGCCAGCCATCGGTGCCAAACTTGATGGGCGTTGGATGAGACATAGCGTTTCTTT
>JAGRBY010000867.1 GCA_020433835.1 Anaerolineae bacterium
GTGCAACAAAAAAATGTGTCCATCTGCATTGGGTTTGAATTGAGAAGACTCATATTGACTAGGGTCAGGACACTCTGAAAATTTGGGTAGCGAATAACGAAAATACTCGCCATTGGGAGTACTCATAATAATATACCCCCCAGGTCTTACCATACGAGCAATCTTAATCAAAAAATCGTCGGGATGGGCAACGTGTTCAATGATTTCAGTAATTAAGATTACATCAAAAGAAGCATCAAACCCCAATTCAAAGATATTTCCCGGCGCATAATGAACGATCCCAAACTCCCATTTTAATTTCACATAGTCCATCAACTCTTCGCGAAGATCATTCCACGTAACTTCATACCCTAGCTCTGCTAGAGACAATGTAAAGTTCCCCTGTGCACCGGCTACATCCAGAATTTTCGCTCCCGGTTTAGCAACTTTTCTTACTAAGCTCAACGTAGCCTTGTAACGATTTGCATATGCATAAGTGTAACCCGGATGGTGCAAGTCGCCATAGATTTCCATTAAATCATATGGGTAGCTATATTTCCAAGTTTTTGGCCAGCTTTCTCTAAAGATCAACTTTTTCATAATATTTAATCTATTTTATGCCTAAGTAGTGCAAATCCCATCCGGAGAAATGAGAGATGTTCTATAAGTGCGTATCGAAAACCGTTAAAATTTAATTTTATAACCCAGGGTAAGGTAACTTTCAAAAAGCCTCGAAGGCAAAGACGCAGGTAATATTTGTAGTTAATTTTATGTAATTCATCTGGATGAATTGACAAGTAAATAAGAGTAGACTGGTGATGCTGTTCAAGTTTGTTTTTTCCTCCAGCAAGTCTCCAAGGATGGCATACAGACGCCCGATCAATGAAAACGAACCTCTTGTTATTCTTCTTTAGTCTTACCCTTAGTTCAACGTCTTCCATTGCCGCATAGGGAAAGCGTTCATCAAACCCATCTAAAGTCTCAAATAACAATTTATAGATGGCTAAATTGCATGACCATAAATATCCGCCCGTCTCGTTGATTGGAGACTTTTCTGCTAAGCTGCGTCGCGGTTGGTTGACATAGGTTCTCCCCTCAAAAACCAGGATAGTAGGAAATATCCCCAAAGCTTCGGCATACGCTTCTAGCCAGCCAGGATCAGGTAAACAATCATCATCCGTAAATACTAACCATTCTCCTTGAGCGTGCTTCGCTCCATTATTTCGGTTGGCTGCCGGCCCTGTACGCGGACCAGCTACCCATCTGACCCAAGGATAATTCTCGGTGATCAACTGCTCGGCTGTGGATTTGGAACCGTCGTCAGTGACAATGACTTCGTATTCTGCGGCAGGAAGAGTTTGGATGTCAGGAGCCAGGCAGTCAAGGCATTTCGCCAGCAGATCATTACGATGGCAGGTGGGAATTATGACGCTAAATAAAGGGTTCATCATGTTTTTGACTTAAAAAGAAACAGGGATTTGGGTATGAGAGGCGATGGTTTTCACCGGTGTCACGCAGCGACGGATCATCTCGACGTAGCTAGGGCGTAATTTTTCCCAGCTAAATCGTTCATAGACACGGCGGTGGCGTTGATGGCGTTTTACTGACGTATGATTTTCTTGTGAGAATTGAGCAATTAAATTAGCCAAACTACCCGTTAGTCTAAAGTCGGCTAAATAGCCTTCTTGACCCAGTATATAACGAGCGGTTTCGTAATCGTGGGCGAGGCAGGGTAAGCCATGAGCCATCGCCTCCAGAAAGACCCGGCCAAAACCTTCATGTAATGAAGCTAAGACAAAAACGTCGGCGACTTGGTAATAATCGGTTACTGCTGCAGCCGCGACGGTTTTAACCTGGAAGTTATCTTGCCCCAGCAGCCGCCGACCAAGCGCAACAATTTCCGCCGACTCCGCTTCTTGTTGACCTAACAACAGTAAATAGGGCCGTGGTTCATTCAATAAAGCTATTTCGCGGATAATGTAATCCATCCGTTTGTGCGACGTGTTGACCGCGCCCACCGATAGAATAAGGGGCCGTTCCGGTGGCAGCCCTAATCGTTGTCGTGTTGTCTGGCGCTCAGCCGGTGATAAGGTGGGTGGTTCAGCCGGCATTCTGATGCCATACGGAACCAGGCTTTGTCGATGCTCGGCTTCTCCAGCGGCAAGCGCATTGTCAAGCTGATAAGGCGTGACCTGCTGAATATGATCCCAGCGTGAAAAAGGCGGAGACAGCGGTCCCCCGTTTGAGAAAAGCAGCTTATAAGGTTGTTTAGTTAATCGCCGCCAGTGCCAAAGGTTATTGCCAATGGTGCCGTCACTGAAAAAGATGACATCCGGCTTTTTTTGCTGAATGTAGGGTAAGAGGCTTAGAGTAAACGTAACCTGTTCTGTATAGTATGCCCCTCTGCCGGTTGTCTTACCAAGCCATTTGGCTATAGAGGTATTGCGTGGAAGATTCCACACCTTAATCTCTTTACCACGAGATTGCCCGCCCCCTTTGAACAAGGTCACATCCAGCGAAGGAACTTCAGCCAACGCTTCAAAACACTCCTGGGTAAACGTCTCAAAACCCCGATTGATTTGTCCTAAGCCGGAACACACAATAAAAACTTTCACGTTATTATAGACCCTGTAGTAAAAATAAAACTCTGTCTATGGGTAATGGGAATTTGGCGATTTTTTCAAGTAACCGGGCTTTCTTTACCATTCTTGGAGTAATGTCTGAATGTTTAACAAAACCATAAACCGTACTGCCTCGCCGTTCAAATCCGTAAAAGCCAAAACCTAGGCTACGTATAATCCAGAGCATTATAGTCTGAAGATGATAATTATGAGGTAAATGACATTTTACAACCGGCACAAAACTCCAACTGGCTGAGAATGCTCCCCCTTTTCTTAGCAAGTTGTTGATTTCAATCACCGTTTCAATCGGATCAATAACATGTTCTAACACCTCCGTCGAGACAACAGCATCATATAGGGGCGCCGGTTTTTCCAAAACCCGTATTTTTGGATATTCTGATAAGTACTG
>JAGRBY010000868.1 GCA_020433835.1 Anaerolineae bacterium
AACCCGCTACGAAGGCCAGATCGTCCATTTTGCCGGCTACAACGTACAAGCGATTTTTGGCATGCTGCAATCCCACGAGGATGATCCCGAGCGTGCTATCCACGCTGCTTTGGAAATTCAAAGATTAGCAAAAAAGGAAGCAGTGGCTTTGACCATAGGGGTTAGTACCGGCCATATTTATTTTGGCCCGCTCGGCACAGCGGGTTTTCAAGATGTTGCGGCGTTAGGGCCGGTAGTTCGGCTGGCTTCCCGCTTACAAGATAAAGCCCAGGCCGGACAGATTGTGGTCAGCGAGAGTACCTATCGCCACACGCAGTGCATTTTCGAGTTTTCTCCTTTTTCGATGAGTATCCGCGGGATGGATCAGCCTTTAGCGGTTTACGAGGTCACGCACACGTTGTCGCGTCCGCAAAAAACACGCGGTATTAAGGGGTTGCGGGGTACACTTATTGGGCGAGATGAGGAATTTCAGAAACTCAATGGCGTACTCACGGCAATTTTGGCCGGAAAAGGCCAATTTGTAGCGCTAATCGGCGAGGCTGGTTTAGGAAAATCGCGTCTGATTGAAGAATTGAGTCAGAGGGTAGCCGTCCTTTCCTCAAGTGAGACAGCCGCGCCCTTATGGTTGGAAAGCCGCTGTTCGGCTTTGCGAACGGCGACCGGCTTTTGGCCTTTCATTGACCTTTTACAGCGCTACTTGCAGACTTCTCTCGGTGCATCGAGCGAAACAGAGCTGGCTCAACCCCTGAGCGTATGCCTGGAGACAATGCGCCGGCAGGGGCGGTTTGGGGGGGACAAGAGACGTACTGAAGAAATAAACGCGTTACTCGGCAGTATGCTCTCCCTGGATTTGGAACCGAAATGGGTCGAATGGCTGGGTGCCCTCGATGCCCAAAATCTCCAACACCAAATCTTTTTGGCCGTGTACGATTTCTTCACAGCTTTGGCGTTTGAACAGCCGCTAATTCTCGTCTTTGAGGATTTACATTGGGTCGATGACCTCTCCTTTGATTTGATTTCATTTTTGATGGAGGCGATTCGCTCCTGCTCTATTTTAATGTTATGTGTCTATCGTCCCCGCTACCAGCATAAAGATTTACGACTCGCCGCCATCGCGTCTCGGAAGTGTCCCGAACGCTATACTGAACTGACGCTGCGAGAACTTACCCCCGAACAGAGCCGGCATCTGATTATCTCGCTCTTGGGGGTTGATGCGCTGCCGCCGCTTTTTGAAGCGCCGGTCTTAAAACGGACCCAAGGCAACCCATTTTTCATTGAAGAAGTTATTCGCGAACTAATTGAAAACGGCATACTGTATACAGACAACAAGCAAGCGATCAACGGCCACCGCTGGCAAGTGCGAGAAGACATCGACCCGATCATAGCCGTACCCAAAAGCGTACAAAGCGTCATTCTCAGCCGCATCGACCGTCTGGAGCCGGAACTTAAATATGTACTCCGTGGCGCAGCGGTGATGGGCTACACTGTCCCCACGCATATTCTGGCGCTTTTGCTGCCACACGTAAATGATCTGGGCACAGTGTTGTGGCGGTTGGAGGAGTCGGCCCTGATCTATCGCGAGAAAGTTGTGCCGGAGGAAGAGTATGTCTTCAAGCATATGCTTATTCAAGATACGGTCTATCAAACCATTCCCCCTGACCAAAAAGCCACGCTTCACCAGCGTGTGGCTGAGGTTATCGAGCAGCAGTATGTCGATAATCTAACGGAGCATGTAGAACAGTTAGCCTATCACTATCCTCGTAGTAAGTTAGCTGACAAAGCTATCACTTATTTGTGCCAGGCCGGTGAAAAATCGCGTCGTATTTTTCTTAACGATGAAGCCATTCGGTACTTCAAACAAGCCCTTCAACTCTTGGCCGAAACGTCAGATAGCCCATCGCCCTCGCCGGAACGAGACTGTTGGCAGTTGACGGCGCTAACCGGCTTAGGGCAGATGTACCATCGGTTGGGCAAAGAAGATCAGGCCGAAGGCTATCTGCGGCAAGCGATTGAATTTGGCGAAGCAATCCAGGCCGATGCTCCTACCTTGATTCGGCTGTACCATTGGTTAGGTGAAGTTTTATTTTGGCAGGAACAGCACGCTGAACGGACCCAATTAGGTTACAAAGGGCTAGCCTTGCTCACGGGTGAGGAAACTGCCTCGGTAGAAGCAGCGCTCATGAACCAACTTATTGCCATGAGCCGGCTAAGACAGGGTTACGAAGACGAATTCCATCTGCTAACCGCAAAAACGGCCCTCTTTATCCAAAATTTGCCCTATCGAGAAGAACTTCGACCGGCCTACTTCCATATTGGTATCAGCCTCTATAACCAAAAGCGGCTAACCGAGGCTGTTAACTGGTTACAAACAGTTTGGGATTGGGCCGAACAACATAACGACCTGGCAACCTTAGCGGAACTGTATGATCTCAAGTTTAGTTTCAATTTTCAGGAGGGCGATTTACAAACGGCGATGAGCAAGACCGAGCGCATTGTCACTCTCTACCAGCAGGGCGGCCACGATCGCCGGACCTGGTACAGCTTACAAGATATCATCGGCGTTTGTCTTCACCTTGGCGATTTTGCGGCGGCAGAACGGTACGCTCAGCAAGCCCTTACCCTGGCCGAAGGGGTTGGGCTTGATAAATATCGGTCCGTATCATTGCTTATGGTTGGGATAGTCCGGCTGGCTCAGCAAGATTGGTTGCAGGCTGCTGAAGCCCTGCACCAGGCTGTTCTAGCCACTTCTGATATTTATCGGTGGACGGAATGGATAACCCATTATGCTCTAGGCCGGCTCGATCAGTTTCTGGGGCAACCGGCTGCGGCCTTAAATCACTTTCAAATGGCGATAACCTTGTTTAATGCTTCTGATTTGTCGATGGTCGCCTGGTTTAGCCGCTGGCCGGCTGTGGTCTGTATTTTAGCCGGCTTGGAGGAAACTTACGAAGCGGTCGATGGCGACTCCATGGCGTTCGAGTCCTTCTGCCAAACGTTTGAGTC
>JAGRBY010000869.1 GCA_020433835.1 Anaerolineae bacterium
CCAGGCGGTGTTCTCATCAATCCTCTGTCAAGAAAGCGTACTTGTTGCAAGGCAGAATTCAGTGAAATCATCATTTTTAGTGTTTCAGTGTTTCAATGCGTACCGGTTGCCCCAAAATAGAAATGCACCTGTGGAATCTTTTAGCGCAACGAAACAAGGCGATAATAGATAAGGTGACATTCAAGGGACAGAGGTACAGGTTATAAGAGCGCAACCCGTTGAAACAATTTGCTCTACGGATGTTTTCATTGTCGGTGTTGTCTCAAGTGAGCCGGTTAAACTTCTCTGAAAATAGGGTGAGTAGGACAAATCGCTGATTTGTCCGAGAGGGGAACAAGTCGCTGACTTGTTCTACTGTTTTCATTCTTGCTATCGTCTCAAGTGAAACGGTCTGAGTCATTCAATCTGTTCAACCTGGCGGTTTACTAACGAAAGCTATGAGAGAATACATGAGACGTCGTCGCTTTTCACCGTTATCACAATTTTGCCTTTAGCCTGACCCTCGCTCACATAGCGGAGTGCTTCCGGGACCTCGCTGAGCGAATACCGTTTATCGATAACAGGCATAACCTCGCCGGCCTCACACAGCTTGGTAATCGAGATTAAATCTTGCCGGTTCTGAGGCACGGCCAACAGACGGACATTTTTGCCTGCAATTTTCTTAATCAACGGTCCCAGGAGCAATAGTTGAAACAGCACACCCACCGAACCGCCGACGAAGAAATATGTACCGTTGGGACGTAAGGCCCGCTGATAGGCGAAGACGGAACGATGGGCAATGAGGTCAAGAATAAGATCATACTGTTTTCCGTTTCTCGTGAAATCTTCCTGAGTATAATCAATAACCTGATCCGCACCCAGCGAGCGCATAAAATCAAATTTATGGGCGTTATCCACGCCAGTCACTTCGGCCCCGCACCGTTTGGCGAGTTGGATAGCAAATGAACCCGCGCTGCCACCCGCCCCATTGATTAATACCTTCTGCCCCGGCTGAACTTGTCCTTTCTCGCGAATTCCCTGGAACGCAATCACCCCGGCTTGCGGAATGGCCGCCGCCTGCTCGAAAGTGAGACCGGGCGGTTTGCGCATCATTGTTTTTCCGTCGACGCAGACATATTCGGCAAAACCGCCGCGATAACCAGGGATTTCGCCAAAGACATCATCGCCCGGCTTAAATTCCGTGTTATTTTTGCCCACAAATTCTACTCGACCGGCAATATCCGATCCCAGAATGGGGTTACTTGGTCTTTGCAGCCCGCCCAGACGAGCATACAAGGGTTTACCAATTAAATTTTCTTTATCTGATCCGTTGATAGAGACCGCGTGAATTTTGATCAGGATTTGATCGTCCGTCGGGGTCGGTTTTGCCAGTTCGGCCAGGTGAAGAACATCGGGGGAACCATATTCCTCATAAACAATGGCTTTCATGCGTTTTTACACCTCGCGGATATCAGTATCCGTGTTATACCCCCGTTCGCCGAAAGGTTGAAGTTCCTCCAGCCAAATCTGCTCCAGCAGGGTCAATTCATCACTCAGGTTGAAGCTGGGATCGTCTTTAACCTTCACCACTTCCAAAACCTCAAAAACAAACTTTTCCGAGCCATACTCCCGCCAATCCGCTTGCATCGCTTTGTTCCGATGGTTACCGATTGTTAAAATAAACTTGTGTTTATTTAATGATCCTTCCAGATTGAGACTGCTTCCCAAAAATACCTTACCGTTTACCGAATTTTTCACCTGAAAGACACCGGCCGGTTTTTGCCGTTCCTTATATTCCCTTTTTAAATCCTTTTTTGATTTCATCGTAGTTATCCCTACTAAACTTTCCTTGGCCACCAGTACAAAAGCCCAACAACCAAATTAGGCTGTCATCGCTTGCAGTTCGCTTAACCAACGTTATAAAGCTTCACTTTTCTTTACGCAATGAAGCCTGTTGAAGTTGCTGAAACACACCCAGACGATCAACTATCTGCCAATGTCCCGTAATGCGGTCATCTTCAAAATAATAGACCGTTGCTCCCGACATTTGAATTTTTTTGCCGGATGGCGGAAAGTTGGCGATATTTCCCAGGTGTGTTCCCTGCCACAACCACGTAATTGCCACACTGGCCTCATTTTCAAACATTTCTTGCAAGATAAATTGCTGATCCGGAACCGGCTGCCGAGATTTTCTAACCCGATCTTGAAAGCCTGCCAAATCAAGCGTCATTCCTTCCCACGGATCACCCGGATCGTGATGGATAGTGTATGTAGCTGCAATAAAATCCGATGCAGCATCAATATCGCCTTCATTCCAAATTTTACGGATAAATTCCTTTACTATCTTCTTTTTCATGGTAACTCCATCGCAATCTAATGCGATAATTGGGGTGGAGGCATAGGTGGTATAACAGCGTGTATATTTTTACTTATCCACACGCCAATAAACGCCCCCGCCCCCTTCTCTTTCCATCATCCGGTTCATAATAAACTCGCGCCGCAGCATGGCGCAGTCAGAATGATGACGGCCAATAATCTCGTTGACTTCTTTCTCGGAATACTTAACCCCTTTCTCAAATTTCTCTATCAGCCAGGCCAGAATAACCTGCCGCTTTTTATGGCTGGCGGGAATAGCCGTAATTTGATCGCCATCCAAGAAAGTGTTGAGTACTTTACGTTCCCAGGCATCGTAATTTACATCTTGGGCCAAAATAGACATATGCTTCGGGGTGAAGACATTTTTATTCATTTCCTGCAACGCTTCACTGTTGAGCTGGTAAAGATGGGTATTCCCATCAGCCTGCATCTGCACCACCCCAAGTTCTTTTAACTTGGCCAGATGATGCGATACCGTTGGCTCTTTCAAGTTAAGCAATGCCGATAATTCTTCGACGCTGCGCTCCTCATCGGCCAAAATACCCAATATTTTTAGACGATTTTCATTCGCCAACCCCATAAAAAAACGGAGAAGGGTTTGGAATTCTTGTTCGCTCATGACCCGCTCTCTTATTCGATAAATTTCTA
>JAGRBY010000086.1 GCA_020433835.1 Anaerolineae bacterium
ATCCGCGCTTTACAAATGCGGGCGCTGCAAGCCCTGGCCGATTTGTTAGGGGGAGATTATGAGTAAGCTGGAAAACATATTAGATAACTGTCTAAACCAGCTGATTACCGGACAATCAACACTTGAAGAATGCCTTGCTCGCTATCCTGAGTATGCACCAGAACTGCGCCGTTTATTAATGGCGGCTCAAACCTTAGAGCAAGGTCAAAGTGCCGAACCGACACCTATTTTCAAGGCCAAAGCGCGAGCACAACTGGTGGCCCACATGAAAGCCGGTTCAAAAAACCGTCGTCGGAGCGCAGGGTGGCGTTTTTTTTGGCCACCTTTGTTTGGGCGTACTTTGAATATGGCCTTTGGCGTAGCGGCTGTATTGATCTTGTTTTTATCAACAGGTACGGTTCTCGCTCAGTCGGCTCTGCCGGGTGATGCCCTTTATGATTGGAAACTTGCCAGCGAACAGGTTCTGCGTACGGTTCACCCCAATCCGCTCACGGTTGATTTAATGGTAGCCGAACGCCGCATTAATGATTTAGCCCAGGTTACCGGTAATGATGAAGCCGTAGCGGTAGCGTTAAATGATTATCAACAAACCTTATCAAACTTATCGCATTACGATACGCCGGAGTCTAGAGAAATTATCTCTTTAGCCCTCAATCAGCAAAAAGCGGAATTAGACCACGTACAGCTTGATGTACCGGAGCTTGATAAGTTGCTAACCGAGTTCAATCCAACTGCGGAAGATGCCGTCGCGTCTAAACCTGTTGAAGTTCAGTTTGATTATCAAGGCGTCAATGATGGCGGGCGAATATTCACGTATCAAACAACAATTACCAATACCACCTCATCTGAGCCAATTTCGGCCACATTTGTAAGTGCCTTGTCATCAAACGAAGAATATGTATCGGTTAGTGAAGGAAACTGTATTCTTAATGAGAAGAATGAGCTGGCCTGTGATGTTGATGATTTGGCTCTCAACGCAGCGCGTACCATAACGGTTACCACCCGAGCCGTTTCCTGCTATGCCGGCTCGGTAACGAATACAGCTACTCTGGTTGTCGATGATAAAGCAATTGAAGTTAATCCAAACGACCACATTAATGTAACCAACCAGGTTGATACCCTATTTCCCTATCCGGCCCGGGTTGTGTATGTCCAAAGTGGTTCTCAAACCTCAGATTTAGGCCTCGTAACCTCAACCGCCAGTTCTCTCAATGCAGAACTTCATCGTTGGGCTGCGGCTCCGGCATGGTCACCGGACGGCAAACGTTTGGCCTTTTTTGGAGTGCAAGGTATCAGCCAGTTAGAAGAACCTTATAACCAGGGTAATGGCGTGTGGATTGTTGATATTATTAACAACACACAGCAAAACCCCAGGCAACTTCTGGCGATGGATCATGTTAAAAATTTAACCTGGTCACCCGACGGATCTAAGATAGCCTTAGAAGTCGGCCCACCGGGCATTACTCACGAAGTTGTTGTTATCGATGCTCAAGATGGTCGCCAGCTTTATCGATTTTCGGGTGAACAACCGGCTTGGAGTCCCGATAGCCAGCAGTTAGTCATCAAAAGCTGTTCCGATGCGTGTGGCTTGTGGTTGGTTAAACTCGATGGCACTATCATTCGACAATTAACAACCGACAGTAGCGATAGCTATCCAACCTGGTCACCTACTGGCGAATATATGGCTTTTAGTTCTCGTGACCGCGATCAAGACTGGGAAATTTACCTGCTTCATCTTGAAGATGGTCAGATTACCCGCTTAACGCAGCGAGCGGGCACCGATACCACCCCGGTTTTTGGCCCCTGTGGGCAAGAACTTTACCTTCGAACCGATCACTACGGCAGTTGGTGGATTACCGCCCTGCCGCTTTCCGGACGCGACGAATATAAAGTTCAAGAGGGTGTTGGTTCTACCGAAGATTGGGGTCTGGCTCGACCGGCCGTTTATTAATCACAAGCTTTTTCATTTGCTCCCCATAACCACGAACTTTGCGAATAATACCGTAAAGTTCGTGGTTTTGTATTATACACAATACATTGATCAAATCGCTCTGAGTAAACCAAATTTCTTCGCAGAACCCCATGTTCAATAGGGTTCTACCTCCCCTCAATAGTAAAAAACGTTGTATGCCTGCATAACACTTTTTCCTTCTCTCTCGTTATTATCATAGAGAAATCACATTCTCACGGGTCAATTATCAAAGGAGTCAAGGAAATGCACACCTGGCAAAGCCGAATAAGAGCAGGAATGATACGTGTGGTCCGTTCAATTTTATTTTTAGTAACGCTTGTTGTGGGAACGACAGCCGTAATGTTAATGGGTGAAACCTCTGGATTGGCCTTGGCCGATCTATCAAACGCAACGGTCAAAGCGGTTACCGTTGCTGATGACCAGGTTATGTACGCTGCGTTACAAGGCGGTCCACAAGCTGATGGTATTTATCGCAGTGATGATAAAGGGTTAACATGGCAGCGTGTTAGTTCCGGCCCTGATGGTGTTCTCACAGCTTTGGTTGCGCACCACACCAATCCGGAGACGCTTTTTGCCGGAACAGAAGGTGGTCCGGTAACCACAACAAATAATTTGTGGCGTAGTTATGATAGCGGCAAAACCTGGCAGAAATTATTCATCAGTTTGCCTGCCCATCCTGATGGCCTTGTACCGGCGGTAACTACATTGGCTATCGATGATACCCAGCCTTATAAATTGTTTATCGGTACCGCCGACTCGGGGGTTTATCTGTTTGATATCGGGGCCGATGGGCACGGCTATCGTTTGGTAGGGGGTGTTTCCGGCCATCAGATGCACATCAAAGATTTGGTTGTGGGAGAACGGAATCGGGTTTATGCGCTGACAGATGAAGGGCTTTTTGTTAGTGGCGATGTTGAAGCCTGGTATGCGCTCACTCTCCCGGCTGAACGCCCGATTGCTATCGCGACGTCGACCAATGCTATTTACGCGGCGGCTGAGTCGGGGGCTATTTACTATTCAAGCAATGGCGGGCAGGACTGGACTCAGATTGGAGGCAATTGGCCCGCCGTATCCGAAGCTAAACTTCAAGCCACAGCTTTAACCGTCGATAAAAAGAACCAAAATCACGCCGTAGTTTCTACCGCGTATGTTATTGGCGGTCAACTTGTTGGTGGCAGTATTTACGAAACCTACAACGCCGGCAGTGAGTGGATTAAAATTGCTGAGGCCAATGGCGTCGTTGACGAGCTTTTACTTAATAGCGATATTATTTATGGTGTTTCCCCTACGGGTTTAAGGCCTTATCAAATCCCTATGGATAGCGATACAGGCAGCTTTTTAGGGCCTTTAGGCTTCCCGGTGCGTCTAAATTATGCCCAAATCTTGGTAATCGTTCTCACGTCGGGACTGGCCGGTATCATTCTTTTTGGTCGCTTAGATTGGGTACATTTGTTGCAAACAGCTGCGTAACACATTTAACAACATTATCGTTATAGAGAGTAAGTGTCGTTGATATGGTCAATCGACGCTATAGAGCGTCAGGCGAAAATTTTAGAAAAATGTGCTGTTACAGACATTTCTAAAATAGCGGTTGCTCAGGTTACTCAAAGCTTAAGCATTACCCTATCAAAGGAAGTAAAAAATGAAATGGCTTAAAATAATTGGATTAGGAATTGCTTTGTGGGGGTTAGGTTTAATTTGGCTTGAATTTAAGCTTATTTTGCTCTCACCGGTAATTCTGGGCCTTGTGGCTATTATGGTTATTGGCATACCTGCATATCGACTGGGCTGTTCTGTAGGCCAACGCTACCGATTAGCGACATCTGAACAGCAGCCTGTTGTCTCATTACCACGGCCGACTGTGCCTGTTTTCGCCCGACATCATCATTCACGCTCTACGCGTCCGATGCCGGTTATACCACCGCGACAATTGCACTCAAATCCCACCCGTCCTATGCCGGTTGTTAACTAACGTACTGGCAAACCACATCCATTGATTACAAGGGAAGAATAGAGAAAGATCTATTCTTCCCCACCACCATGCTTTAGGGAGGAAGTTGTGAAGAAGAAAAACTTACTTGTAAGAGTAGGGTTATTTTTTGCGATACTGATACTGGGTACGATGGTCGCTATGGCCGTTGGTGAAACAACCGGCTTAGCTTTAGCTGACTTATCCAGTACGACTGTAGATACTATTATCAATGATGCTGCTAACCATACGCTTTTTGCTACTTTGGATGAAAAAGGCATCTATCGCAGCAACGACGCCGGATATTCATGGCAAATGATTAGCTCTGGCCCATCGGATGCAATTGTGAAGACATTGGCCATCCATCCCCTTGATCAAATGACCTTATACGCCAGTACTGTCGACCAAAGTGGTCATGGCAGCCTGTGGCTTAGTAAGGATGGCGGCGAACATTGGACAGCGTTGCCGCTCGATCTACCGACCAGCGATCAAGAGACATCGCCCGTAATTAACACGATTGCAATAGACTCAAACGCGCCGGAAATGCTCTATCTGGGCACTGAAGGCCAAGGACTATACCGCTTTGATTTAACCACCAATCAGGCCGAACAGATTGGCAGTAATCCACGAATGCAGGAGTTATACGTAAGAGATTTTGATATAAGCTCCAGTGGAGACATTTATGCTGTAACGACCGAAGGGCTTATGGTGGTTGACGGCACATCAATGCATAGCCTTGAGCATGTCCCTGATACGCCTGTTAGTATTGCCATCGACCCGGTTAACCCGCAGCGGCTTTATGTGGGTACTGTGGCTTACGGCGTATTTACTTCTCATGATGGCGGACAAAGCTGGCAAGCATTGAATGCCGGTTTTGGCTGGCAGCCGGGCGTTATGCTTCGGGTGTCAGCTGTAACTGTTGATGAAGATAAGCCCCAACACCTGGCGGTGGCCACCGCATACAGTGTGGGCAGCCAACTGATTGGTGATGGCATTTACGAAAGCTTTAATGCCGGCCAGCATTGGATTAAGATTGCTGAACATGAAGATGTTGTTGACCAGCTTGTCATCCAAGGAGGAGGAATTTACGCGGCAACAACCCAAGGATTGGTTCGTTATGGAAACCCGTTACCCGGTGCTTCGCTCACTTCGTCACTTCATTTTAATTCATTGGCTAATCCGACCGCTGTTCAGATCTTAATTTTGGCTATAACCGCAGCGATTGCTGGCTGGGTTTTACTGGGTAAAGTTTCTGGTAGATCCTATCAAAACCAGACTGCAATCTGATAAGTAAAGCCATTACCGATCAAAAAAGTGCCGACCAATGGCGGTCGGCACTTTTTTTGCCTGAATAGTTACAAGTTTTCGGTATTAGCAGCACGCAGTTACTAAGGGACGTATAGCCGAGATGCCAAAAGGTTTATCCAAATAAGCATCATAAGGGCCGGTAGTCATTTTTAATTCAGGCGGGTCGACAGAACTCATCATAACAATTCGCGTTTTTGGTGCAATTTTTCGAACAGCTTGCGCAAGCTCAAGCCCGTTCATTTCCGGCATTTTATAATCGATAATCATCAAATCAACTGCCGCTTTTTGTAGGTACTGTAACGCATCCAGGCCACTTTTCATTGTAATAACGGAGAAATTGGGCCACGTTTGTCGAATACCTTGCTCCAGAAAAAACAAAATGTCTTCGTGGTCGTCGACGATCATAAGATGTTTTGGTATCATGGTTTTTTCCCCTTTGATAAAAACCGTCCTCCCCCATCAGTAAGTGTATCAATTGTAGGTTAATTAAATAGAAAAGCAGTTATTAAACCATGAAAAAATAGTTATAGTTTTCTTAATATAAGCTACATAGATACCCCTAGGTTTGCTATTATTCCAGTTTTTTGGCGCTATCACGCTTAAACATCATTTCAAGCCCGTACGCACCACTTTCAAAGGTTCGTTTTGTATCGTAGCCCATTCTATCAAAAACGCGGAGCATACCCCAGTTGTCGGCCAATACATCGGCCGTAAAACCCAATAAGCCCCGTTTTTTAGCAAGATAGGTGAGGTAGCTCAATAATTCAGTTCCAATCCCGTGGCCCTGGTAATCATCTCGAACGGCAAAAGCAGCGTCGGCTGTATGGGTTCCGGTATTAACGCTATATTCCCCAATCCCAATAACTTCCTCTTTTTCCTCTTCCGGATGAACGATAGCCAAAATGACCATATCACGTGTGTAATCGATTACAACAAAGTTTTGCAACTGTTCGTGCGGCATACTGGTGCGCATAGACATAAATCGGCTCTGCAAACTGGCGTCAGACAGTGAGTAAAAGAAGTCCTTGAGCAGCGGTTCGTCACTGATTTTTACCGGCCTTAAAAATATTTCGAGACCAGTTTTGGTTTGCCGGAAGGTTTCCAACTTCGCCGGATATTCGCCGGCTTTGCCGGGAATAAAAGCCTGATCCTGAAAGATTAGATTCGTTTTTTTTGCTTCTTCGATGAGCGAGGGACGGAATTTGGGATGAGCAATGCCGATGAGTTCCATAGCTCGCTCGCGGATGTTTTTGCCATGCAAATAGGCAATACCATACTCTGTTACAACATAGTGAATATCGCTCCGATTAAAGGTAACGCCTGCTCCTTCAGCCAGAAGGGGCACAATTCTCGAAATCGTCTCATTTCGAGCGGTTGATGGCAGCGCCAAAATTGTTTTGCCGTTATGAGCCAACACCGCTCCGCGCATAAAGTCGGCCCCGCCGCCCATCCCTCTAAAAAATGTTTTGCCAATCGACTCAGATGTCGCCTGCCCTGTCAAGTCAACTTCAAGGGCACTATTGATGGCCACCATATTATCTTGGCGGGCAATGAGTAAAGGATTATTCGTATAGTCAGCAGTTCTGAATTCGATTGACGGATTATTATGTAAAAACTTATACGTTTCTAGTGTGCCCATACAGAACGTGGCTACTGTTCGACCTCGGTTAACTGCTTTTTGCGAATTATCAATAACACCCTTTTTCATCAAATCGACAATGCCGTCTGTTAGCAGTTCGGTATGGATGCCTAAATGTTTTTTCTCAGACAAATAGGGCAAAATTGCGTTGGGTGCTGCCATATCCCACCTGAATGGTATCGCCG
Source organism: Anaerolineae bacterium (assembly GCA_020433835.1). The sequence goes on from JAGRBY010000086.1 coordinate 7,074, forward strand.
TCTTCAATTAAGTTTGATAAATAGAGTCCCATTTTTTCGATGACGTCATTATCAATGGGGTCTTTGTTTTCAAGAAGGGGTTCATCATGGGCGATGAAAAAGTCGATCTGTTCAACGTGCAGAAACCCGTCACCGGGAACACGAGGTAGTTCGGCGTTAACTTGGGCTATAATGTAGCCGGCATTTTCGAGAGCGGCTTTGGTAATATCAACACTGACGCCCAAATTAACAAAGCCATGTTCATCAGGCAGCGTTGTTTGGATAAGGGCGACATCAATTGGCACCAGTTTGCGATGGAAAAGATTGGGTGTTTGTGACAAAAAAATGGGTGTATAGTCAGCCATCCCTGAGTTAACAGCTTCGCGCGTACTTTCTGAGATAAAAAAGGAATTATGGCGAAAGTTGGAACGAAATTTATCGTCTGTATAAGGAGCAACGCCTAACGTCCACATATGGAATACTTCAACATCATAAAAAGCCGAACGATTTCGCTCTACATAATTTACCAGAGCCTGAACCAAGTATTGGGGCTGTCCACACCCGGTGCTAATAAAAAGCGTATCACCACGGCGAATATTCTTAAATGCTTTTCCTTCAGGTCCAAATTTTTTAGGGTATTTTTCTTTTAAAGCGGCCAGATTTTGGGGCATCGGTACAGTCTCCTAGCGTAATTTGAGAGGATCTATTTGGTTATAAGTTAGTGTAACTCTTTTTGTAGTAATTATGCAAAAAAAGCCACAAAAAGGTGAAGAGAAATGTCAGTAAAGGGGCTTTCTAAGGAGAGGCTGACCGTGTAAACTTACAAAGCGCGGTTGCCAAGATGGGCCGGCTGGGGCATAATTCTGGATATTACTTTATTTCATTAATCGATGTGTAAAAATAGTACAAGAATGTACACAATGGTTTATGGGTAGGTGCGTAATGACCTCTCCAATTTTTCATCCCTTTGTCAAGCGATTTGTGGTTCAAGTCAAAACAACGAAAGACGACTTTTGGCAAAATGGTGAAGCGTTTGGTTCACTTGATGCAGCTGAACGGTATCTTCATCATGTGCTTAAAACAAGCCCCCATCTTAGCGCGGGCCGCATATTCGATCAAGTAAGTGGTCAGGCCGGTAATGTAATCTATGCTTCTCAATAACGTGCGGCTAGAGGATAGCGTTGAAGTCGATAGTAATTTCCTGACATATCCGTTTGATCTGTTCAATTTTGCCCAGCATACCGGCATCGAGCGCCTGCCTTTTTGCCGCTGATAGTTTTTTTAATCCTTCTTTTTGTCGACCTGAAATATATAAGTAGTGGCCATAAGCACAAAGGGCCGGAACGAGCGTTAACAAATAGGGTCTGCTTTCGGTCGTGGCGGCATGGATAGCATAGGTAAAGAAGGCTTCCGGTTGGGGGGCAATCTTTGTTTGTTCCGTTATCTGGTCGATAAGGTTTTGTATTTGGGCTGTTTCAACATCGCTCATTTGATCTTGTATTGTGAGGGATGGCTGGTTATTGCACCTTTGTAGCTGCCCCAGAATCATGCCTACCACAACATGGGCGCGGCCCGATTCGGTATCACGCCCTACTTGCGTGATATTTTTGAAGTGTTGCAGCGCGATATCTAGGGCTTCCATCGTTTTGTTTAAACTGGCATAGGCGCTGGCCAGATAAGGTTCGCTCTGGCTTAGAAGGCCATCCCCTCCTGTGACGGCTCTTTTTTCGAGAGCCTCTAGCAAACAAGCAATTGCTTTTTCGTGCTGACCGGCCGAATGGTAAAGGTGACCGGTAAAGTGCAATGATAAGAAGACACCCACGCGGTCACTGATTTCGGTGGCCTCTTCAAAAACTTGTTGAAAATAATGTAAGGCTTGGTCGTAGTCGCCGATAAAGTGATAAACCAAACCGGCGTTAAACATGGGGTGGATCATCTCGCGTTTGTCACCCAACTTTTTAAAGATGGGAATCGATTGGAGTAAGCTGGGTAATGCCAAGTCAGGTTCATCACGCATAGCGTGAACCGCTCCAATACCGGCCATCGCCATAGCCGCGCCGTGTTCATCGCCTTGCTCCTGGGCCAGTTCCAGCGCTTTTTGATTAAATTCTAAAGCCCGATCCGGCTCAAGGTCATACATATAATTGCGTGCCATCGTAATGAAACAGGTGAATAGCGTTTCCTTGTCATCCAGCGTTTCTGAAATTTTTTGGGCTTTCTGTAAATAGACTAAGGCTTGATGGTATGCTCCTTTCATGAGCAAGACATCGCCTAAAACCACGTTTAACTGAGCCTCTTGTTGTGTATTGACAAAACCATTTAGTTTATCTAAGCCTTGCTGTAGCTTTTCAAGCGCTAAATCCCACTGACCAAGAAGATTGAGAATTTCTCCCTGTTTACTGTAAATCACCATTTCTTTGGTTCGACTAATGTGATATTTCAACAAACGATCATAAAAATCCAGCGCTTCTTCGTTTTGGTAATTGGCCCGAGCTTGCTCGGCGGCTTGCTCAAGATAGAGTATCGATTTTTCTTCTAATTCTGCCTGTTCGTAATGGTAAGCTAACGCCGTATAGTGACGCGATAGGTCGGCAGCGTACAGACTTTCCAGGGCTTCTGCACCCTGCTTGTGTATGGTTTTTAACTGGCTACGTACTTGCATCGAGTAGGCCGAATCGCGCAGTAGGGCATGTCTGAACTGATATCGATCTTTTGTTAGGTTGACCCAAATTTGTTCTGCTTCCGCTTTCTCAAGCTGTTGTTCCAAATCGTGGTCGGCCGGCAAAATTTTCGACAGCACTTGCACATCAAATTCTGCTCCCAAAACCGAGGCCACTTGCACCACATGTTTAACCGGCTGCGGCAGTCGATCTAAGCGCGATACCAGCACCGCTCGAATAGTGGTTGGCACATCTTCAGCCTGAAGTGGATTGAGATAGTAGTAGGCTTGCCCCCGGTACCTGCGCTCTGCTAATGCACCGCGCTCCTTTAAATCTAAAACAAGCTGCTTGATGAAGAAGGGATTACCGTGACTTTTTTCGGCCAAAAAATTACCGAAACGGTCTGAAATTTTTCCTTCCAAAATGATTTCGGCGAATGATTTGCCATCATTTTGAGAAAAATAGGTTAACTCAAGGTTATGTTGGGGGATATCATCATCAAGCGGCAAAGTGAGTTTGGTTCCATCATCACCATATCGGGTGGCGCATACAATGGCAATGGAGTATTGGTCGATATTACGCGTTAGCTGCGTAACCATCTCTTTCGATTGCGGATCGAGCCAGTGGGCATCTTCTAACTCAATAACTACCGGGCAATGCAAACTCTCCGCTTTGATCACATTTTTGATGGCCCGCAGCGTGTTTTCAAAACGGAGTTTTGGATCCGACTGCTCATACGGTGAGTCCGGCCAATATAAATCGACCAACGCGCCCAGATAAGATGAAAACTGCTCTAACTCCTCTCGTAAGGTTTGATCGGAACAGTTTTCAACCAGGCGATCCAGGATTTTATGGAAAAGGGTTTTATTTTGCGGGTCGATGTTCCCATCTGACTGCTGAAAATAAGAACGCAGCCAATAGCGGAAAGGGTTTAAGGGTTGGCGCAAAATTTCATTGGCCGGACAGTGAAACCAGCTAACCTCGCTTTTTTGTGTAAGGGGCGATGATGTCGGCGGGTTGGTATCGAATTCTGCTTCGGTCAGGCGTCGATGCAGTTCATAGACAAGGCGGCTCTTACCGATGCCCGCTTCACCGTGAATGGTCAGCACACCGGCAAACTGCCCCTCAAAAATGGGTGCGATAGCCGCTATTAACTCGGCCAATTCAGCCTCACGTCCAATAATGTGGGTTTCGTCCTCATACTTCGAAAGATTGGCTGTCTCTCGCCGCCCTTTAAGCTGATATACGGCCATCGGGTCGGCAAAACCCTTAAAATCCAATTCACCTACAAACTCAGTGATAAAATCACCACCGGCCAGGCGGGCCATCTCTTCATCGAGCCAAATGGTTTGCCAGGGAGCGTGGGTCATCTGGCGGGCAGCAAGATTGATGCCGCGTCCATAGCAAGTGTACTCTTCGCGCAAGTTCGAGCCGATAAAACCGGCGTGCGAGATGCGATACGTTACGCCGGCTCGCATGGGCGTTGCAATCGCGGCCTGGAGGTTGAGCAGAAAATTGAGCGAGCGCTCGATATCTGTCTCATAGGCAATCGGTGCTCCCCAAAATAACAAAAGGTGACACCCTTTATCGCCAAAATCAACTCGATTGAGATAGCCCCCATACTGCTGCTGCAATTGGAAAACGATGTGCATAATGGCGGCCAACTGTTCGTGCGTTTCTACCGTTTGCAGATTGATGAAAACATTAAGCGCATGGCGAAACTCACCAGGAGCGGTTTGTTGTACAAGCGTTGCGGGGTTGAATGCGGACGCTTGCTCGACAGTAACGGGCGGAAGATTGATTGGAGCAGCTTCCGGCAGTGGCTCTAAAAACGCTATCATCTTCACGAAATGGGCGTTATTGTTGAGCGGTTCGACGGTAACAGCCGTCTCCAGCCGGTGATAGAGCCTTTGACTCAGAATAATTTCATTTCCCAACGCAAAGTGCTCGGCCTGGACGCAGCCCTCAATAGCTGATCCTTTGAAATAGTAGGCATTTTGCTGTTTGGCCCCGGAAACAATACCCCATTCGACCAGCCCTTCAGCCAAACCAATTTTGGCCGTAAAATCAAATGTTCCATATGGCGTAACTTGGCTGGGAGCCGCTACCATTTGCTGCTGAATGGCCTGCGCTGCGGCTAAAGCGTGGCGATAGGATTGTGCTGTGTCGCCATCGCCTTCAACGGGAAATAAAGCGGTAACGGCGTCGCCGGCGCACGTGCAGATAAAACCGCCGTGGCTGTAAATGCTATCGGCCAGAGGAAAAAAGATAGCCCGCATAACTCGGGCTAACTCTTCTACGCCATATTGATCATACTGCATCAACGTTTCCGTAACTGTGGTAAAACCGGAAATATCTACAAACAGCCCCACAGCCGAAAAATTTCCCTGAAAAATTTTTTCTTTTAATTTTCCAATAACAAAGTGTGGCGTTAGATGATGCATCGTTCCCCCAGTATGCCTTGCTAAAGACGATTGCGCAATTGCGTGTAGGGATCTTTTTAGCAGATGACAAGATAGGTGACGGGCATTAAATCGTGGCAATGATTAACGCTTTATGTACGATGTGAGCGGTGGTAACGTAACCCAACAAAAGCCGGTAAATCGCCTGACAAAGGTAAATGATAGGCTATTCTGTTTTTGTAAAATCGAGAAATCAGCCAGGTTGTGAGTTGCAGTAGATTTTCTTAACAAAAGTCTACACTGCTTTGGGGGCTATTGTAAATAGGATTATAGTTTTAACATATCTAATAAACCATATCCCCATAGTGGGTCAAAGGTACCAGTGGCCTGATGAGGAACGGTACTTTTGGCTTTGAGGAACGCCTTAAATTGGGTATGGGTCAGCGCCGGATTTTTTTCCAGCATCAAGGCCGCCACGCCGGTCATAAGCGCAGCCGACATACTGGTCCCAAATTGAATAACATGCTGATCGTCAATAATCAAGGTGTCAGGGTGGGGCGATCCGGCTGCCATCGTCGAGACGATCCACTCCCCCGGCACCGTTACATCCGGCTTGAGGCCGCCGGTACGCAGCGGCCCAGCACTACTCGATGGCGAGATAGCGTCAAGCGTTCCCTCATGATGATGCGCTTGCCCACTTCGATCGGTCCAGCCGGTTTTGGAAATAGACGATGCCACCGTTACCGCGCTGGCCGACGCCCCTGGTGAGCCAATCTTAATGCCGTGATCGACGTTATCTAAAAAGCTGACCACCAACTTGCGGTTATCATCAACCGACCAGACATCGACCACCCCTTGCCGGATAGCCCGGCCCCGCAGCAGCAGCCGCCAGACACCCGGCGTTACCGGCTGTCCGGCCGATTTAGGCTCCATCGTAATCACAAAATTGTGATCGCCGTTGACAGGATTAGGCCCAGGCGTAAAAATCTTAAGCACACCTTCCGGCAAAAGATAACTGTCCATCGGCATGCCGCTGGTGATAACCGGTTGATACCGGGTTCGGTAGCCGCTGGGCGACTCGACCGAAACATCGATTTGATCCTGGCCGGAGTACCAGCCGTTGATCACGGCGATAGTAATGGCCTGGGGATTATCGGGATCGTGCTGCGCGGACGGCACTTCAAAGCGAACGGTTTTTTCCTCGCTCTGGCCAACGCTCAGACGGGCGTGGATAGCCTGCTCGCCCTCATTTCCGGCCGAGCAGCACACAATGCGCCCCAGGCGCGGCAGGCCATTGTAGTTGAGCAGCTCGTTGATGGTCAGGCTGAGGTCATCGGTGCCGTCATGGGGATCGTCATGCCCGCCCAGGCTGATGTTAATCACAACCGGACGCTGGAGTTCAGCGGCAACGTCAAAAATATAGCGAACGCCATCGCTGATATGGCCGCCACCAAAATCGCTTTTAACCACCACAAATTCGGCTTTAGGGGCGATGCCCATAAAAGCGGCATCGTCACCACCCGCAATTCCGGCCATGTGCGAGCCGTGGCCGTACTCATCTTTCGAGTCGGTCAGGGGGCTTAACTCGCGCCCGTAGGCTACCTGGCTGCGGGGCAGTGTTTGGTCCCAAATGCGCAAAATCCGGCCGGCGAAAGCAGGATGGGCGGTGTCGATGCCGCTGTCGATGATGCCGATGATCACGCCTTGCCCGGTCAATCCGGTTTGGGTACGAAACGCCGGTAGATGAATACGTTCAACGGCCTTATCAAGCGTCCGTTTCAACAGGCTCGATGGCGTAATCCGCTGCACCGCTGCCTCTTCCGACAGGCGATCGAGCTTTTCAATCGGTAAGATGGCGGTCCGCTGCCGACCGGTAGTCTGGTTAATTTCAATGCCTTCGCGCAGCAAGTGATCGAGGCTCGCGTTTTCGTCGCAGGTGATGAAAACGACAATCCGTGCCGGTTTACTGTTGTCTGGGGACGTTACGACATTCATAGCTGGTGTATGTTTATCCAGCCCGGCATGCTGCTGTTTTTGGTAATCGTCATAAACAGCCAGCAGTGCCGGAGCAATTTTTTGATAGTTCATCGGGCGTCACTTTCTTTCATGAACGGCTTATATTTCGTTTAAGCGTTTCAATGCCGAAATGGACGGAGCGAAAAAATAGCCGCCGCCGGTAGGAATAATCCAATTGATGTCATCAACCGCAAAATCTTTGGCAACAACACTATTTGTCCGCAGTCGGAAATAGGCCGAGCGCTGCGGATCGTGATTTTGGCCAACGAGCATATCCAGCCCGGCATCTTCCGGCCCGGACTCGCTGTTGATCCAGCGGCTGTGCAGCACTTCAAACTGCTCTTTAATCGAAGCTTGATACGAAATGAAAATTAAGCCACGCTCAGTTTGGTTTGTTGAACTGTTAGGTGGCTCAGAATGGTTGTAGAGCGGCCCAAAAGGAATGCCCCGTCTCAAAATGCTGTGAACCAGCGTTTGCGCGGCCGGCCCCTGATCGGTGGCCAGATCGCGGGGATTGACCTGTCGAATATGCGCAAAACGCGGACAGCGTAGCCCCCAATAATCACCTGTGGCTGTGCCACTAACGCGTTGGCCGTTGGTAAGCCTATTATCCTCAACCGGGTCGCTGAAACCGAAGTGATTGTTGGTAAAGCGATCTTCGCCCAGCGCTTCATCATCCGCTTGCGGAGCACGCACGAGCGGCGCTCCGCTGGGCCAGCGGCCGACAAAAGCCGCCTGCACCCGCGCTTGGTCAAAGTGGGAAAAATCAGCCTCTTGTTGCAGTTGGGCTGCGATGGCTTCGGTGGCCGCCAGAAATTTCGCCACATCTTGCCGCAGCCGCCGGTAAACCAAAAATGAACCGTTGCGGGCCAGTGGCGGGATATTGGCCGGAACCGGCAGAGCCGCCCGATAATCGGTTTTCGATTGACAAGGATAACCCAAAATAAATTGTCCGGGCCAGATGAGTGGTTGGCCGGGCCGGCCAAACTCCGGGCCGGATTGCGGTTGAGCGGTAAGGTAGCGCGTGGTCAGTGGTTCCGGCGGTTTTGTTGGCACCAGACCCCGCATGCCCGGCTGCGCGATGCCGTCTTTAAAGCCGAAATGCTCTTTTTCGCCGGGGAGGCGTTCTCCCCGGTCGATGTGGATGGTCTCAATGCCCTCTGTCGCGTCGATAATCGCCTCTAACCAGCTCTGCTGCTGCTCTAGCTGATCGATGGAATCGGCTGCAATGATGATCAACAGATCGGCTTCATTTTCGGGATCGCCGACTCGCCAATGATTTTTATGGCCGGGGTTAGGTTGGCCCTCAATTTGGGGCTGACGCGGATCGCCTAACGCGCTCGACATGGCTGCCATCCCTTTGCCAAAGGACGAGTCGAGCGGCTCAATTTCCGTTCGGCCCAACAGACGCAGCCCTGGTGCGCTGATAGCGAGGTTAAGCCAAGTCGTGTGTAAAGCTTCGGGTGGTGTTTCACCCCGAATGAGATAGATCTTGCGCTGCTGGATATCGTCGTAAACTTCGCTCATTGGCGTGACGGCAGGCAGGAGCGCTTTCAACAGCAGCCGCCCTGCTGCTGCCTGGCGAAGTTTGAGACTGACAAACAGTTGATACTGCTTGCCGAAACCGGGGGCAATATTGCCCTGAATATCGTCTGCCTGGAGAAGGGGTTCGTTCATCATAAAATAGGTGCCACGCGCTTATAATCGTAATTTTCCGGGGCAGGGGTGCAGCAGTGGGTGCAGCCGTGGGGTTGCGGCGGTGGTGCGCCAAAGTCGAAGCCTTTGCCCTGCAAGAACATTTTTATTTTGGTGGCTAACTGCCCTCCGTGGCGCAGCGGTTCGCCATCGACACGAATATCCTCTAAGCCGTAGGATCGATCTGCCGGTACCTGAAACTCGGCCCGCAAAATCATCCCTTCCCGGCCGCGCACAATACGCCAACCCGCGCCGGTATCTTCCCCGTTCGGCCCTTCGATGCCGTTGGTGTCCAGGTGGTGGATGTATAGGCCCACGGGATCTGGCAAGGTAATGGCGATGCCCTGTCGCACCAGTGTGTTGATCCGTTCAACAATGGTGGGGTCGCTGGATCGGTTAGGTTGCCCGTTACCGGAGCAGCATAACAACTTGATGGCATCATTTTTGATGAGACAGCCATTGTGATCGTGCCGCAAAATCGTGGCCAGTGCCGCCAGCTGCACTTGCGCTTTTAGCGTATTGGCCGGATGGGTTAGGTGTATAAGGCCATGCGTGGTGTTCCATTGATTGAAGGGATTATACGTTCCGCGCGGCCAGTAGTCGATAATGCTGTCCTCGCGGTTCGATGCCTGCGGATCAAATACCATCACCGTGTGGGCAAATAGCAAATCGTCGAGCCTAACCTGTGGGCTGACGAGCGTTCTGTACATGTCTAATAATTGCTGGCGATGGGGAGGCAGCGCGGGGGTAGAGGCGGCATCGGCCGGTAAGAGATTTGCTGAACCATTGCCGATGAAGCGCCAATATTCGGGTGCTTCGCACGTAAAGGTGATTTTTTCCATCGCGCCGGTGAGGGGGTGGCGGGTAACAAACCATTCCAGGTATTCATCCTGGTTGCGATAGTGAAAATCGACAAAACGGGGCGATCCCTGCTCTGGGCATTCGATGAGCAGCCAGCCTCGCTGCTTATAATAGTGAGCCAGGCTTTGCCATCGATCAGCTTCTTGCAGTACCTGCTCTTCATTATATACCAACCGTAAACTGCGGGGAAAGCCATCCCAGAATATCTCTTCGATGGGCGCGGCGTCGAGGGCGGCGTGGGCGATATCCAGTTCATTGAAAAAGTAGACCGGCTCACCGTATTGATATTTTAAAAAGTCGATGGCGTTGTTTATCCAGAAATAGATAATCTCACTCCAGGCTGCGGCTTGCTGGGGGTTGAAATCGGTCAACCGGCCGGGCGCGGAGAACTGAGATAGCGGCATAGTTCCTCTCCGTAAATTGTAAACGTTTACGACAGCGGGTGCGGATCGCAGTTGAGTGTTTGGGGGGTGGCAAGTGAGGCCGTTAGCCCCAGTTGGTGCGGTAGTTGATAGAGCCGATTAACGGCCAGCCGGCGTTCCTTATAGCCGAAATAAATGGGTTGGAAGCCGGGGATAATGGCGCGTGCCGTGAAAAGTTTTAGGGCTGCAATGTGGGGCGGAGTCAGGT
>JAGRBY010000870.1 GCA_020433835.1 Anaerolineae bacterium
CAATTGGGCAACATGCTTACAATTGTGGCAAAAACCTGGGTTCTTTACCACGTTCCACGGTTTAATGTTGTGCTACCGTAACTCCTATTGATAACAACATTCTTTTTTTCAGTACAGGTTATTTGTTATCCGCTTTAAGTTGGGACGTGGATGTTGTGGAGCTTGGTCTGGGCAAACCAGGGCAGGTCATTCGATACGTTTCGTCACCTAGGTACTGCTGCCACTCTAGCGGGGTCAGGTTGCGACGAACTTGTTGACAGGCGAGTTGGGCCAGCGTTTCAGTTTGGGCAATCCACAAATTAACCGAGAAATCATCGCTGGCCGTAGCCAGCCACTGCCCGTCGGCGCTAAACGACACTGACCGCACACCATCCCGATGGCCACTTAAAATGGTCGGGCTGATCATCGGCGAGTCGATCTCCCATAACTGCACGGTGCCATCGAAGCTGGCTGAGGCCAGGGTTTGGCCGTTTGGGCTAAAAGCCAGAGAAAAGACGCGGCCCCGGTGTCCCCGCAGCGAAATACCGCTCTCCGCGTTCAGATCCCACCGCCAAACCAGCCCCACATTGTTGTCACCACCGCCAACAACCAGATAGTGGCCATCCGGGCTAAAAACGAGCGCTTCTACATTGAGGGTATTCTCAAATGGTAATGGCTGGGGTTGCAGTGTATCCAGGCTCCATAAATTAATTAGCCCATCGAAACTGGCTGAAGCAAAACGCTCACTGTCGGGGCTAAAGGCCAGGCCGGATATACCATCCAGATGGTCTGACGGCAAAAGTTGGGCATTATCAGGGCCGGCAGTCAGATCCCACAATCGAATCTGGCCGCCCAAATCGCCCGAAGCCAGCCAATGGCCATCTGGACTAAAGGCCAGTGATAGCACCGCATCTTCGTGGCCAAGCAGCGTTTGCGGCGACGAATCTTCTAAATCGCTCACAGCCCACAACCAGATTGAACCGTCGCGATCACCCGCGGCCAACTGTCGACCATCACTGCTAAAGGCCAGCGAACGCAGTTCACCGGTCGGGCCTTCAAGTAGACCGGCTTGTGCAGGCGGTTTGACTCGCCACAACTGGACAGTCTCATCAACAGACACAGCCAGCAGGTTGGGGTCAGTAGGGCTAAAGGCTAAATCTTCAACCGGAGTATTGTCGACCAATGTAACGGGAGCCGCCGACGGAGCACCGGTACGCCACAATCTAACCGATTGATCGTCACTGCCGGAGGCCAAAAACTCGCCGTCGGGGCTAAAAGCGATAACCTGAACTTCGGCTGTGTGCCCTTGCAGCACCTGGGGGCGATCATCTGCGGCGTCGATCGGCCACAGCCGGATCGTTTGATCCAGGCTAGCCGAGGCTAAGGTTTGGCTGTCGGGGCTAAAGACCAGATCGCCGATGCTGTCGGTATGGCCCCGCAAAATCTCAGGCTCAGCCTCAAGATCGGCCAGCGACCCTAGGCGAATGGTGCCATCTGCTCCGGCTGAGGCCAACCATTGGCCATCGGGGCTAAAATCCACAGCGCGGATGTTGACCGTGTGGCCGCCCAGTTCGCGCGGTTCCGCAGCCAAATCCCTTAAATCCCATAATTTGACCACCGGCCCGGTAATCGGATTATTGCTGACCGAAGCCAGCGTCCGGCCATCCGGACTCAGCGCCAAATCGGTGACAAAAATCTCCTGCGTGCCCAGTTCTTGCGGTTGAGACGATGGTGCCGTCAGATCCCACAGCCGAATAGAGCCACTACTGCGGCCGCTAGAGGCAAGACTCTGCCCATCAGGGCTGAAGACAATTGCTGAAACACCACCGGGATGGGCCTCTAATATCCGTTCTTGGGTGGGCAGCGCGTCCGAGTCGCTCAGATGCCACAGCAAAATACGGCCGTCGTCACCGGCCGAGACGAGGAGGTTCGGCTCGGTGGGACTAAAGGCCAGGTCAGACAGGCCGCTGTCCGTCTGCCAGACAATAGGCTCAGCCGCCAAATTGTTAATGTCCGGCCACAGCAGAATGGTGCCATCGATCAGACCATAGGCCAGGGCCGTAGTTTCCGCCTCGGCGGGGCTAAAAGCGATAGCGGTGACTTCAGCATCGTAGACGCCCACAATGGTGTTAAAATTCGACTCACCTAAAATTTGACGAAAGGCACTGTCGATTAGAGGGCGGGCATTGCCGCCTGCTTCGTTGTTGAGTCTTTCCGCCTCAACGGCCAACAGTGCGCCTAGCTCCGTGTTGCTGGTCCGGGCCACAAGCGGTGCGGCCAGGGAGGCCAACGATTTGGCGAGCGAGATTTGGTTCTGCCGGACGGCTCTGTCGCGTTCGGATTTGGCGACTTGCTCGGCCAACTCAGCCCGATCGCGTTCTAACTCGGCCGTGGATCGGGCATCTTCTGCTTCGGCTTGGCGCTCCTGAGCAATATTCCGTTGGTCTTGGGCAATATTTCGCTGCGTTTGGGCCACCTGATACTGCCACAGAGCAATAATCGCCAGTACAGTCGTGAGAACCAACCCCAGGCTAACCATAATCAACCGCTGCCGATGCCGGTGCAGCGCATCTTCACGGCTGGCAAAAATATATTCGCCCTGTAAACGGGTGAGCTGCGGGGCCGTATCGGCGTGGATGGCGCGATTGTGCTCCGCCTCAACCAGGTCATCGCCGCGCAGGAGATAGCTGCGGTTACGCTGCCGGTTGTCCCATTCGAGGGCCCGGATCAACAGCCGGGTATGAATTTTGACCCATTCCAGGTCGGTATCTAAGGCTGTGGACAGGGCTTCAAAAGCAGGTTCAAAGTCATCGCTGTCGCGGAAAAATGACCAGTTGATTGAAGGTAGGGTGCCGGGTGCGTCATTGGGGTTGATGTCCCGATAAACCACCGGTACAACCCGTTTATTGAAGGCTTCGGCGTGGGCCAACTCTTGCTTGCATACTTCAGAGAAAATTGAGTCGGGGCTGAGAAAAAAAATAAAACAGTCTCCGGCTAAAATGGCCGAAAAAATCTGGG
>JAGRBY010000871.1 GCA_020433835.1 Anaerolineae bacterium
AACGTTGGCTAATTCTAGCAATGGGTCGTCCAAAACTTCATTCAAATTCGTAATCTTGACATCCGCAAACAGGGTTGTCAATCGTTGAACCGCGGCTAAAGCCTCGTTTACACTTTCCGGCGACATGGAGCCATGCGCACCACGCTCTTCTTGTAAGAGAGAAGGCGTATCGATAAGGAGGCGCTCTATCACTTTTTCTAAAGTACTGTCGTGGGCAGCCGCTTGTTGGTTGAGTAGATTATAAATTGTTTCGGAGACTTCAATTGTGTATCGTGTCATAATATTACCCCTAAATACGGCATGAAAACAAAGCCACTTTAATTCTACCTCAAAAGACGAACTTGAGGCAAGGATCCCATACCCGGTGAATTTAATACTTTGAACTACTGAGCCATTGAGTTGGAAAACACTACGAATCAGATCAATTCCAGCGAATTCAGCGACCATCAACGCCTTAGCGATTCACCCGCCGCCCCTCGACCATCCCACAGCGCCGCAGGTATTCGGACAACGCTGGCCTCCATCAGAAGGCTAAACTCGGCAATGACCCGAAATAGAAGTTAGTGAGGCAAAATTGAAGCAATATTTTACTTTCGCAAATCAGCGAGTAATTGTCTAGCAACTTCCCAGAGGTAACTCTGCACAAAACCGTGGTTGTGTTAGAACCCTGGTTTTTCTTTAATTGGAGAGCCGAAATGGCTTATTCTGGGCTGAATGTGGCAACAATTTTGGTATTGCGGCAAAAACCAGGGTTCTTTCCCACTTACTGACGACTCCGCAGGATTATATTCAGGTTTAACAAATATCCCAGCGTCTTCAAATAAAACTTCAATCTCCCTGAGAACTGAATATCCAACTAAATACTCTTGAAAAGTTCGAAGGGTAGCATTGCTGATAATTTTCTTTGCCATTATTTATAAATTCAGGTCAGATGCTAGTATTTTGAATAAATCGCTTTATGGACGTGTGAGGACTCCACTTCCTGAGCCTGGACTATTTCCAGCAGTTCTAGTAACAGTCCATGATAGCTTTTCTGGAGATAATAGACGGATGTGTTGGATAGCTCCATCCTCACATCCCCCATCAGGGACATTACCATACTCATCTTGTTCGATAAAAATAAGTGTGTCACCTTCTATCTTAGATAATACCAGATTCCCTGCACAATAGTACCCCTCTTCTGACCGATGCGTACCACATATTTCTCCGACAACGCAGTTTTGTTGGATAGAAAGATTCGTTCGAAGTTCTAAGTCATTCCAAGTGGTAATTCCTGTCCAATCACCTGCAATTTCGGCAATTGTGGCAGATTGACTGGTTGCCGAAGGTGTGAAGGTGGGTACAGATGTTGGTGTCGGCGTCTTAGTAACTGATGTAGCAGTAGCTGTTGGTGGAAACGGCTCATTTGCGTTTTTAACAATTGCAGTAGCTGTACTAGTTGGTGTTGCAACAGGTAAATAAATATCGAGGAGTCTTTGTATAACTGGCCCACCTAAAACAGCTGCTGCCACCAAAAAGAACCCACTAATAACTGCGATCCTGATTTTCGTGGAATTGCTTTCACTTTCATTCGTATTTCTGCTTTCTTTATCGTTTTCAGAACCCATACGAAATAACCTCAGAGGAGATAGATTGAAATCTTTAGAGTATGATATTTAAAAAAATGAAAATCGGAAACGTATTGTTGTTATTTCTAAGCGGCATAACCTTGAATAGAAGGCTTCCCGCAACTTTTATTTATCAGGATATCTTTTTAGAGTCATTTTTAGAAAGAAGAAAGCCGCCCAACGCTGAGTATCTGGAATAGAATTTGTACATCTTTGCACCAGCATTTTCATTAGAAATTATTAGAGCGACAGCCCAACTTTCCAACAAACAAAGCGAATAGTCTAGCAGCGAGGATGAAAGGCATCAAGTAGAAGTCGAAAAACGAAGTCACTTCAAGTATATCATATCTCGCTGTGCCGCAAAAGGTTTGAGAGGAAATTTGGCGGGGAACGTAAATTTTTCTAAAAGCCTTGAAAGGTCCACAGATGCACACAGAGTATCACTGATATTATCAAAATTCAGATAAAAATCTGTGAATATCTGTGTCCATCTGTGGACAACTCTTTTAACGCCCGCTTTTAAAGCAGCATCTAAAACTCACAACAACAAACATGCCTCAGCCGCCAGAGCGACCAGCTTCTCTCGGATCGACCAGTGTTCGTGCCAGCCCCGGCTGTCCCAGACCTCACCGGCCAGGTTGTCGCCGCCGTAGAGGATTTGTCCCATGATTACGCCTCGAAATTGGGCGATGGCAAACAGGGCGGCGGCTTCCATTTCTACAGTCAGGCAGCCTTCCGCTCGGCGTCGGGTGACCTTGGCGCGGGTCTCGCGGTAAATGGCGTCGGTTGTCCAGCTTTTGGTCAGCAGATAATCGACCTTGTGCTGCTGCAAAACGGTTTCAATCGCGGCCACCGCGGCCGGATGCGCGTCGACTTCACGCGCCGGGGGCAGGTAATGATACGAAGTCCCCTCATCGCGGATGGCACAGGTGGGAATAAGCAAGTGGCCCAGGGCAATATCCCGATCCAGAACCCCGGCTCCGCCACAGGCAATAAACTTACGGCAGCCCAGAGCAATAACTTCATCCAAAAGCACCGCTGCAAAGGGCGCTCCCATCCCCGGTTGAAACAGCGCTACGGATTGATCGCCATAGGTGAACGCATAGACCGGGTGCTCGCCCATCTCGCTGCGCAGCTTTGTCAGCAGAGTCAGCCGCCCTTCAGCGGCAAAATGATCGATCACGTCTTGAAAGAAACAGATGACACCGTGTTCGGGCATTCCGTCCAGCGGTTTTACGATCTGCTGGGGTTCGATGATGGCTTCCGGGGTTGAGTCGTATTCCAAAATGGGAAATGATTCGTCCATAGCACGCTCCAAAAATTCGTTAATTTGCGGGCTTGAGTATAGGTAGCTCTGCACTAAATCGGGGCAAAGAAA
>JAGRBY010000872.1 GCA_020433835.1 Anaerolineae bacterium
GTTTGCTTGACGCCGCCGGCCCCGTTGAGCAGGATGGAGACGCTGTAGGTATCGTCGCCCAGCCGCTTGAAGCTGCTATCTTGGCGCAGCAGGGAGGCGTTGTGTACCCCCAGGCGGTCCTGGCCCGGCAGCCAGATGCGGATTTCGAAGCTGAGATTGTCGGTCAGTTCGCCGGGCCACTGCCAGACAAAGTCGATCTCACGGTTGGAGCTGTACTGTCTGGCTCCGGCACCAAAGGGCTTGGGGCTGACCAGTACCGGCTCCGGGATGACCACAACGCTTTCGACGGTCGCGGTTATAGTCTCGGTTGGGGTTGGTGTCGCCAGTAACGTGTCTACGATGGGTAAAGGTGTCTCGGTCGGGAGCAAAGTTGGCGTGGGTGATGGCGGTTGGGTTGGTAAGGTAATCGGGTTGCGCGTGGCCGTGGGCTGGCGGGCTTCGCTTTGAAGTGACTCCGCTTCCGGCGCGGTCAGTTCAGCCCCAACCACGGTGGGCGTGGGCGTGTATTCTTGATTGGCCAGCGATACGATGACGATAGATTGCTGGTCGGCGCTGTCAGACTCGGTGGCCGCGGCAGCCGACTCCGGGGAGACGCCACCAGCGTCATGGGTGCTGTTGGAATAGACGTTGGTGTAAACAAAGAAGCCGGTGCCCAGCAGAATGAGCAGCAGCAGCACCCCCCAGACGGGCGTGGCCGAGCGCGAGCGCTGCGGCTTGATGACGGGCAGGTCGGGAACGGTTTCGGACGCTGTCGACGGCTGTCGTTGATCATCAACATCTATAATGATAGCGCTGATATTATCGTCGCCACCTTCCAGCAGGTAGCGCTTGTCATCGTTGACCACCTCTTTCGGGGCGTTGGCCTGTTCGATCAGGCTATGAACGGCCTGCGCGGGTGGATAAGAAGCCAGCGTCTTTTCGATATTCTCCGGCTCGACTTCGCCGTAAAGACCGTCGGAGCAGAGCAGCAGGCGGTCGCCCGGCTGGAGTTCGAAGCTGCGGACATCGGCGGTGACCACCGGATGGTGGGCTACCAGCGCCCGATTAATGCGCGAGCGCTGTGGATGGAAACGCTGCTGCGCCCAGTTCAGTTGGCCGGCCTCAATTTGGGGCCATAAGAAGGAGTGGTCTTTGGTGAGTTGGGTCAAATGCCCCTGCCGCAGCAGGTAGATGCGGCTGTCGCCGACCCAGCCAACCCAGACGGTGCCGATATGTTCTTCTTCATTATACTTAACCACAGCGGCCGCCACGGTTGTCCCCATCCGTTCCCTTTCGGACGATAGGGTGGCTTCCTCGCGGATCTTTTCGTGGGCGGTACGGATGGCGGTTTGCAAACGCTCTTTGACCTCGGTCACTTCCTCGTCCAAACCGTAATATGTTTCTGATATCTGGGTGATGGCTAGGGCGCTGGCGACTTCGCCGGCCATATGGCCACCCATCCCGTCGGCCACGATGAACAGCATACCGTGCGGGTCGGTGGCGGAATGGCTGTGCTGATCGACTTTGGGCCAGAGGCTGTCTTCGTTAACCTCGCGTTTTCTACCTACGTTTGTTTCGTAACTGAAGTTGATACTCATTGGATGTTATCCCTTCTGCCTCGGGAGCCTACTTGCTTTAGGCGTTAGTAATAGAAGATCCTTGGCTGCGATGCGAAGACCGGGGCGTACGGCTCAAGCTGGACGATGGCGATATCCCACTTAAACCGGCCGAAATCGGCATTGCTGACACCGGGCACTTTTTTGACATTACCAATGGTAAAGCTGTAGATGCCGCTGGCTGCATCGCAGGTGATGTTAACTTTTTCCTCTTTGGCGTTCATAGCACCCTTCGGGAAGTCAGTGCTAACATCACGCCATACCCTAATTTCAAAACCGTAGCCGTCGGGCGGCGGCTGGCACCCTTTGTTCTCGTGCCATTTCCATTGAAAGGTCAACCCATCGGCCGGAAGATAGAAATTCTCATCGGGGGCGATGGGTTCAATCCAACCGTCGACGCTGACCCCGGCGGGGGTTGGCGTGGCGGTGGGGATAAACGGACGCGGTGTGTTGGTGGGTGTTGAAGTGGGTGCTCTGGTAGCGGTAGCAATGCGCTCAACAACGGCGGCGCTGCTGGTTGCCGTTACAGCCGGGGCCTCGGTGGGCGACGGCGTAACGGTGGGCGTGGGTGAGGTAATGACCAAGACCACCTGCTGCACCTGGGTGGGAGCCACTTCGACAACCAGGCCCACTGTCGGCGTGACGGCAACGGTCGGAACCGGCTGCGCGTTGTCAACGCTTGGCTGCTGCTCGTCGGTTTGTTCGCGGGTGAAGTAGAGTACACCGACAGCGACGGCCACGATAACGGTCATCACAACCAGTCCACCGATCACGAGCCACAGTTTCTTTTGTCCGTTTGTTTGCGAATAGAGTGAGTTATTGGGAACGATAGCCATTTTGTTTACGCTCTTTCTTCTTCTGTGATTTCAAATAGCGTGCGATCATCTGTGCTGCCAGTGGTCGCGGCCGATAAGGATGAGCCGACTTCGAAGATGGTTTTATCGGGCGCGGCGGCAGCGTCATAATCAAACTTGAAGGTAACATTGGGGCCGATGGCCAACTCGACATCGTGGGTGAGCAGCACTTCCTCTAAGGCAGGCAGTTTCTCACCGTTCAACTTTGTGCCGGTTGACGAGTTCAAATCCTGGATGTAGTAGGAACCGCTGCGGTAGGTGATTTTGGCGTGTGAGCGCGATGTTTCGCGGTCACTGAGAGCGATGTCGTTGGCTGTGCCTTTGGATGAATTACGGCCGATGGTGGTGGGGCCGGTTGGTAGCTCAAACTCCGGCTGGGCCAGCAAGAACTCGCCCCGGACGGCTATCAATTTGGCTTTGGCCGGAACCGGTATCTCTTCGCGGATGAAGGTCCGGTCGGGGTCAAATTCGGGCAGAACGTCTTCTTCGATAAAGGTGCGGTCGGCGTCTTGGGGGTCAAAGGCTTCTTCGTCGA
>JAGRBY010000873.1 GCA_020433835.1 Anaerolineae bacterium
GTTTTGGCCCGGCAATACTTTCGGTGAGGTTATAAATACCCTCAACAAAGAACTCGACAAAGTTTTGCATACCGGTGGGTTTCAACTGCATATTGCTGGTCGCCATAAAGAAGAAGACAGCAATAATAATCGTACCGATCCATGCGGTTAACATCGAGTTTGTAAAATTCAATGGGCCAATATGCGCCAACGTTTCGGCGCTGAGTGAGGTGGGTGGTTTCTCCACTGGGAGAAACATACTTGCCACAGCTAAAACAACAGCAACAAGAATGAAGGGCAATGCTTTCTTCATAAGCGTTATAAAAACTCCCTTTTATTGATTAGAGGCCTCCTCTTGCAGCCGAGACGCAATGCGGTAAACGGCGTACATGGCGAAGGCGAAACTTAGAATGAGCATCAGCAACATTATCCAAGGCTTAGTCAGCAGCAAGCGATCCAACCAAATACCGCAGGCAGCACCGGAAAGAATAGGGCAGGCTAAAACCGTAAAAAATTTTATCCCCAACCCATAACCTTCAGCGAAAGCTTTTGTGAGATGTTGCGGGTTTCTTTTCACAGAACTCACTCTTTTTAAGCTTACGACTGGTTAGAGATTTAATGCTATAGAGCCTAGCCGTTGCTCTTCATAGAGCCTTAGATAGATTAACAACTTAGTGGGCTTGGCAAAGCCAAAAAGGAGGCGCGAAGTATGGGTTAAATGGCATAGTCTACTTCACATCCTTTACTTGAGCGGCCATTGATTATAACACGCTCTGGCGATTCTTGCCAAATGGATTATGTATGATTTTTCGCAGCAAATATAACGAACGCTTGGGTGAGTGAATAGTTTGCTACGAATTTCACAAGCAGTGAGATGGTACAAGATTTTCTTTAATTTGTCCAATTTATTTATTCGAAATTTACGGATAAATAAAAGAATTTGCGGTATACTTTGTGCTAAGGAAGTACTGCTGTTTAACAACTGAAATCGTGAGCGAGAACCATGAAAACCATTCTACTTGTTTGTCACCAAGATTCTATTGATATGCCACTTCGACGTAGTTTAGCCCATCTTGCCAATTCCTGCCAGATAGAAATCCTATCCACAGGCCATCAAGCGTTAAATGAACTCAAAGTTCGAGCGTTTGACTTGGTCATCATCGACTCACGCATTTCAGATTTAGACAGCCTGGAATTGGCCGAGAGCGTGTCCTACCTCGATCCGGATGTACCCGTTATACTGATGCTCTCAGCCGCGCACCACAGTTTGGAAACCCCCGCCCGCGCTCTCGATGCCAATCCAATTTTACGCCCCTTCAAACCCCTTGAATTTTTACGCTTGGTCGATATCCTGCTTCACCAACATTTGGAGCGCTACCGCAATCTGGCCCGCTCGATGCGCCAAATTTTGGCGAGCCTGACACACCAAACCCAGGCTCAGCACATCTTTTTTGTTGATGCCGTAAGCGAAACGGTGGCCTTTACTCCTGCACCTGAAAATGAAACAATTCGTTGTCTTGCCCAACAAGCTATTAAGGCCATCAAAGACGCCTCAGTTGAGCCGTCGGCTGATCGTTGGGCCATCAATTCTGCCCACGAATTATTACAGTGTAATCAGGCTCTTTTTATCAACACCATCACAGAAAATATCTACCTGATTTTAACTTTGTCAGAGAGTGGATTTTATTTAGACTCTGAGGAAGTTTGGGCCTCTATTGAGCAAGCTATTGCCGAAATTCGCCAAGCCCTGCAAGCGAGCGTGCCATCGAGCACTATTCTGCTTGGAGACGAGGAAAATGGGGAATATGAGGCTGCAACAGCGATACGCTTGTATATCGCTCCCAACTTGATCGGATCGACCGCGCCGGACGAGGAGGAGCCTGACGCTCAAAAGGAATCAACTGCGGTGAATTGGCAGCTTATATCAGAACCGCCGAGCGTGCTCGACCGCTTGAAAAACTATTGTTAAACTTTATGATGACCTAACTTACGCACATGCCTAATTTAGCAAATTGTTCTGCAACCCACGTAAGTCTGTCCTCTTAATCAGCCGGAGTAGCCACAGTGGCTGGACTTTCGCCGGTAACCTGCTGGCCCGATTTGATATCGCTGGTTGATAATCCCTCATACATAAAACAGAAGATGCCGGGAATAACTTCCGGAGCAAACTGGGTAATGTGGATCAGAATCCCGGCTGCGGCCACCGTTTCATTAAAGTTGGAGGCAACTGCCAGATTGACAAAAGTCAGGTCCAGGGTCAATTTGATAGCGGCTTGCACCAGCCCAACCCCACCGGGAGCCGCCGGAACCGTTAAGCCGAGCGCCATAACCGGCAACATCAAAACCGGAGCCTGCCACGGAACCGGCGCGCCAAAATCAAGCGATAACAGCGCCAGCCACATCGACACCGGTACAAAAATCCAGGTCAACATATTGTAAAGGGTAACCATTGCCAGTTGGCCGGGATTTTTGAGAACTTCCAGGCCACTGCTGAAGCCATCGAGCAGTTCCAATATTTTTTCAGCCAAATTGCCGGGCAAAAACTTGTTGATCAACGCATCGGCCCAATGCCGCTTGGTCATAAAGATGACTAAGCCGACAATGATGCCCACGTAGAAAATTCCGCCTAAAATTCCTACGGTTTGCAACTGTTCATTGCGCACGCCGAGAATAATCACACCCAGCAGTACCATGAGAACGGTCATCCCATCGAAAAGGCGCTCAACAACCAGCGTGGCGAAGACGCCGGTTTTCGAGAGACCGGTCGAACGCCCCAGCACGAAGGCGCGTAAAAACTCACCGGCCCGGGCCGGCAGAACGGTGTTGCCGGTAATGCCAATCAACAAAGCCCGGCAGGCCGGCCAAAAAGAAACCTCGCCCATGGGCTTAAGCAGCCACTGCCAGCGTAATGTTCGGAAAAAGATGTGGATAAACATCACGGCCATCGATAGAAAGAGGAGCGTATAATTGGCGTTGACGATGGCCTGACCCACCTCAGCCAGGTT
>JAGRBY010000874.1 GCA_020433835.1 Anaerolineae bacterium
GGGCAAAACGTTTCTTTAATACTCATAATCCTTTCCTTGGAAAAATGATTTTCGCTACTTTTGCTTTTGACCAAAGTTTGAATAGATAAATAATGCAGCACAAAAATAACGCTCTGCGCCGCAGTTTCCATTATGTTCCACGCGTGTATAAAAACTGTTGAAAAAAGGTATTAAATGTGTAACAATGTGAGGTTACATGGGGAGTAAAGAGTAAGCCGCGAAGCATTGCTCTCCACTTTTTACTACTTCTACCCTAAAGAGTCAGGACTTACGCAGAGTGGAGAACAGTTTGCTAAATTGTTCCGTATATCGGACATACGTGTGGCGCAAATTGGCAATTGTCGCTACAAAAACGGGCATTTGCGTAAGTCCTGTCTCTTATTCTGATTGGTCGGATTCAGATGGGTTATCGGTTATATCCTCATCTTGTTTCGAAAGTTGTTTAATGTAGTACAGCGCATCTTTATCTTTCGGGTTCACTTTTAATGCCCTTTTGAACCAATGCAGTGCTTCCTCATTTTCCTTGCGATCACGATAGATAAGCCCCAAGTTATAGGCCACATTGGGTGCTTTTGGATCAAGGGCAACGGCTAACTTAAATGCGCCAATAGCCCGCTGCTGTTTCTCGTCGGTTGCTAAAACAGGATTACCAAGATAGGCGGCACCCAAATTGGTCCAAACCATAGGGTTGTTAGGCTGCCGATCGCTAAGCGGTTCTAAAATATCGACGGCCTGTTTGAACTTTTTCGATAGGATGTAAGCGCCACCTAAATTCAATAAAAGATCAGGGTTGTCCGGATCTAACTTTTGGGCTTGTTCTAAAAATTGAACAGCCAGCGAAACTTGACCACGCTCTAAAGCCTTCGTACCTTGCTCTAATAGCTCAAAAAAATCCATATCCGGCTGGACGATTTTAGGAGGTCGTCGTTTTTGATGTGAGCCGTTGGTGTTATGATTGCCGTTGGTACTGCCATTATTTTCCACAAACTCTACTCCGATCGGTTTGCCATCATTTCGTAAATGGGGATCATAGCCTGATAAGCTGCCTCAAAAATGGGATACATAGGTTCATAGGCCGCTTGCGATACCGGATCCGGCTGAAACGTTTGTACAACCCGATTCATGGTTTCGGCCATTGAAAAATCAGGATAAAGCCCGACGCCAACACCACCCGTTAAAGCGGCCCCCATCGATGTCGCCTCTTCCAAGATAGCCAATCGTTGGGCTGGGATACCGTAGATATCAGCCATCATCTGATTCCAAAATCGACCCTGTGCCCCACCGCCTATCAAGCGCATAGCGTCAATTTGAGCGCCTTGGTCGGTAAATGCTTTTAGGATAATGCGTAAGTTCATAGTTATACCTTCAAGCACGGCTCGAATCAAATCGGCACGCGTTTGGCGAATAGTGATACCAATGAAGGCCCCTCTGGCGAGCGGATTCCAACGCGGGCTGCGTTCGCCCATAAGATAAGGTAAAAAGATCAACCCATTTGACCCAGGCGGTGCTGTTTCGGCTTCGAGATTCATCAACTCATAGGTACTGATGCCCAACGCCTCGGCGGCGCGTACCTGCACGCCGGCCAATTGATCACGTGTCCATTGGTAAGCAGCTCCAGCCGACTGCATTGTGCCGGTCGGCATGACCATACCCGGCACTACATGAGCAAAAGTGAAGGTTCGAAATTCCGGATCGTAGATCGGCTTGCGGCTGGTCAGCGCTATCCAAGAGGAGGAACCGATATAATTATAGGCCGATCCCTCATGCACAACCCCGGCTCCGGCAGCGGCGCACGCCCCATCGCCACCGCCAATCACGACCGGCGTTCCAGCCACCAAACCAACCTCATCTGCCACCTCAGGAAGTACAGCCCCCACAACATCCGTTGAGAGACGAATTTCGGGCAGCTTGACCAGATCAAGCTGTGTAATCTCCAAAATTTTTTCAGACCACCGGCACGCTTCCAAATCATAGAGGTTTGTACCGGAAGCATCAGACGGGTCAGTAGCAAACACGCCGGTAAGCCGGGCGATTATCGCATCTTTGGCCTGCATAAATTTATAGGTATTTTGATATACATCAGGTTGGTGTTCACGCAGCCACAATATTTTTGGCAGGGAATAGGAGGCGCTTAGCCGATGACCGCTAATCCGATACATTTCCTCGGCAGAAATATGCTCACCGATCCAATGTTCTTGAGCCAAAGCCCGTTGATCAGCCCAGATCATCGCTTTGCGAAGGGGTCTGGCATCTGAGTCGACCGGGACGCAACCTTGCATTTGTCCGGAAAAGGCCACACCGGCAATCTCATTCGGTGAGACATTGGTTTTGCGCAGCACCTCATGGGTGGTGCTACAAATCGCCTGCCACCAATCTTCGGGATCTTGTTCGGCCCAGCCGGTATGAGGGTAGTCGGTATTGTAAGCGTAGCTAGCAGCACCAACAAGCTGTCCATCGCCATTATAGAGCGTTGCTTTGTTGCCTGTTGTACCGAGATCGTGGGCAAGAATGTAATTTTTCATCTAAAATAAAAACCTCCAAAAACCATCAATTTTGTTTATGGGCATCAAGTTCTTGTCGTTCATGTTTCATGCTAACAGCCGAGCGTTGAAATTCAAGGTCGGGATCAACAACGGTTGATTGTAGCATTCTGGAAACAGTTGAGATCAGCGTGAGTTTTTCATCATCAAAATCACCATGCGCTTTCGAGCGCGAGGCACCTATTTCGTTCTCTGGTAGATTATTGGGGGCTTGAAACCAATGGGCTTGCTTATTGTTAAAGAGCGATTTTAGATCCGCATCTCGATCAACACATCTGGCCATGCCCAAAACCGGCACTCCTTCATCACGTATAAGCGGAATGCGCAGCGTATCTTCAAAAGCATGGGAAACCAGGTATAAGATCGATTTATGATAGATATTCGCACAATGATCATCCCGCTCGGCTTTATCAGTAAGCGTGTATAGGTCAAAGTGCTTAAC
>JAGRBY010000875.1 GCA_020433835.1 Anaerolineae bacterium
ATGAATCGCCCCACCGTGGCCGCGCACGATGCCGCCGCTGGTGGTATCGGTGGCCGCGTTGTTGGTGAAGCGGCTGTTGTAAATCATCAAGCCACTGGCAATAGCCCCGAACGCGCCACCGTTACCGGCCGTGTTGTTATCGAACACCGAGCCGACAATAATCGTTTCATAGATATTGGCGGCAAAAATCGCGCCGCCCTGGTTATCCTCCTGGGTCTGGCTGGAGGTGTGGTTGTTTTCAAATGTTGAATTGATGATGTGCAGTTTGGTGCCGGGGCTGGTCGCGGTGATAGCTCCGCCACGATCGGCACCGCCGCTTGTGTTCGATGGCCCTTTCGCATTGATAAAACGCATATTTTGGATGGTCAGATCATTCCCCAGCGTTTTGTCGATGTGCGAGTTGGGCGTAAACGGCTTTTCCAAGATACGGGTACTGTTACCGCCGTTAAGCGTAATCAAACCCCCACCGTCGATGACGGTATCCTCAGTGGCGCTGGTGACCAGCGGTGACGTCACATTGATCGTAACGGGGTTGGGACCGCAGTTAAAGGCAATGTGCCCGCCGTTATTAAGCGCGGTTTGCAGTCCGGCCTGGGTACAGTTGGTTACCACCGTCGGGTTCGACAGCGTCACCGGCGTAATCGGCGGCGTACAAATGGTGATCCCGCTGCTGAAATCATCAACCGCACCGGCCTCGATTTGCAGGGCCTCAGGTACGGATGGCGGCTCTGCTGCGTGAGAAGTATTGTCAGAATGAATAAGAATAAGTCCAACTAGCGCAAGAAATACAAAAAAATGGCGGCTCATTATTACATAGGGTATGCTGCTACGGGGCACATTCACGAAGTTTTCTCCTAACCTAAATTGACAAAGTACGTAATAAACACCATTAGTTTATCCCACGCCCCAAGCCCTGTGAAGCGTATTTTGCACGGGGCTAAAATTAAAAAGAGCCACGTAATTGGTACGTAGCTCTACAATACTATTTACAGAAGCACTCACGCTGGAGATTTGGAGATTAGAGATGAGGAGATTGGCCTTACAAATCTCCTAATGACTTTATCTCCCAATCTCCTACCCTTTTTAGCCTTTCCTAATTCATAATTCATCCCTCATAATTCCCTCACCCTACCGCCCGATTAGCCACAATGTGGGCGAACGAGCGGCTGTGTAGCTCCTCAACGGTGATGCCGGTGGCGAGAACTTCGGCCTCGGTGAGGGCACCGCAGGCTAAACCACGCAGGAAGAAGTTGAGCAAGCCCTGACCGGTGGCGGCATCATCGAAGACGTTGCCGACGCGGCTGGCCTGGGCAGCGCGGGTGATGAAGTTATTGAGCCGGCGCGAGGCATCGGGCAGACCTTCCAGGAAGAAGGCGTACATGGCGGCGTAGCGCACCGGCAGTTGGCCCGGATGCAGATCCCAGCCCTGGTAATAGCCGTGGGCCAGCGAGTGGCGAACGTTATTAAAATGAACGCGCCAGGCGTGGTGAACCGTGGCCTGGTTCTCGGCCAGTTGCTCTGTGGTGAGGGGTTGATCGGCTTTGGCTTTGTAGGGGCCGATGGGCATCAGGTTGGTTGCGCCGTCGCTGAAGGTGACGCCGGTGCCGGCCAGGCTGACCTGCATCACGTGGCGCGAAAAGTCGGCGGCAGCGTGGGTATGACTCTGGTAGGCGGCGGTGATATTGCAAGCAGCGGTGTAATCATACGTTCCGTACGCTACCGACTTAACTCGCCCCTGTCCGGCTTCGACCAGCGCTTTAATGCCGGCTTCGCCTTGGGGGTTGATGATGACCTGCGGTGTTTCGATCATCAGATCGAGCCGAATGCCACCCGTGGGCAGGCCGGTTTGCGCTTCCAAAGCATCGAGCAGCGCCACCATCGCTTCAACCTGACCAGGATGGGTGACTTTGGGCAACGTGACCATAAAGTTATCGGGCAGTTGGCCGCCGCTTTTCTCGGCCAGGCGGGTCAGCACCAGATCGAGGGTGCGTACAGCGCGGGCGTAACATTCCGGCGAGAACGATTTGGGCCGGAAGCCGATGAAAGGCGGCAGCGTGCCGCGCTCCAAGCCGATAGCCAATTGATCGGCCACGGCCAGGCAATGACCGTCCTCTTCCTCATCGGAGCGGTAGCCGTAGCCATCCTCAAAATCGACCCGCAAATCTTCAACCGGCTCGCGGCTCAGTTTGTCGCGTACCCGCTGATAAATGGTGTAGGCTTGCCAAACCGGATCATCCAGCGCCGGCGGCGATGCGGCCAGTGTTTCGGCCAAGGCGCTAATCTGCGCCCCGTTTTCCGGTAATTCTTCCGCTCCCGCCAGGCCCAGGGCTTGCGCAAACACAACAAAATTCGGAGCTGACGCCTGCAAACTGCGTACAGCCAGTTGCCCCAACTTTTGCGGCGTCTCCGCCTTAAACAACTGCGCCCCGCCATAGACCGAATGAACCGGCTGCCGTTCGATAGGGTCGCCGGGGTAATGTGCGGCAAACTGCTGATTGCTCTCCGCTAAACGCTCGATAATGGGGCCGAGGTCTTTCTCTTTAAGTGATAGCTGCGACATTGCGTCTCCTCTTGATAATGTATTGCAACGGGGGGATTGGGGATTGGAGATTAGAGATTGGAGATTAGAGACTAGAGATTGGAGATTGAATTACCAGTCTCCAGTCTCCAGTTACCAGTCTCCAGTTACCAGTCTCCAGTTACCAACCGTTACAACCTCTCTATTTTGGTGAGCTTATTATAGTCAGGATGGGTGGGGCGTCAACGCTGTGGTTAAGGCGGTGATGGGAGAAACACTGAAACACTGAAAGGCTTGATTTCACTGAATTTCGGTTTGAAAACATGGTGCTGCCATATCGATTTGAACTTATTATGAGCTACGCAGTTCAAAAGGTGACAGTCACTTTTCTTTTTTTTTTTTACCTATTTGGGCCAAACGGACGTACATTCTCAATAAAAAAGTGACTGTCACCTTGTTCGTT
>JAGRBY010000876.1 GCA_020433835.1 Anaerolineae bacterium
TCTGATCTAATGGATTGTCGAAAAAACCAGTAAGCCCCATTAAAGGAAATGTAGGGATCAATCCTAAACTTATCAAGATTAAACTGATACCAACAAAATCTTTAGTACTAGGCATAAGAGACCTCTACTATGATCTAATTAACAAAACCATCTATACACAAATAACGCTATGCTTTTTATAATGAATAGCTGAATAGTTTAATTGACATCTATAATAATACTTAGGGCTTGTAAATTTTTAACTTCCCGCATATCACCTCGTTTTGCACACTGAATGCGGGTTTACATCCCGATAAGCCCGGGAAGTTATATTTTTACGGCCCCTTAGTGCCATCCATTTCTGATGATTACTGGGGTATCTTCGTAGGAATGACCATTATGTATTTCAGGGATAGCTACTTTATCTCGATCAAACTGTAGCGCAGGCCGTATTGCATCTCCAGATAACTTAAACTGAACTACCATATCTCTCAAAGCTTGCGCCATATCATTCAAAGTTTGAGCCGAGGCACTCACTTCTTGCACTTGAGCACTCATCTCTTCTGTAGCGGCACTTACCTCTTCTACAGCTGAGCTATTTTGCTTACTTACACTGGTAATATTATCAATACCGTGTGACACCTCGCTCGAACCAGCCGCCATTGCTTCAGTAGCAACCGTATTCTCTTTTACAACTGCCGAAACCGCCTCCATCGCGCTCATAAGCTCATTTGATGATGTACTCATCTGTTGTGTGGCACTTGAAATCCCTTCGATTTGTTGAGCTGCAACTTCAACAGCTTCTAAAATACTATATAACGCTTGTCCAGCTGCATCTGCTCGACTTACGCCTGTTTCTACCTCAACTGTTCCTTCGCCCATTGCCTGTACTGCTTCCGCCACTGTCTGCTGAATACTTTTGATTAAACCGGCTATTTCTTTTGTTGCTTCCGCTGACTTTTCTGCCAACTTACGCACCTCATCAGCCACCACAGCAAAACCTTTACCATGTTCGCCAGCACGCGCTGCTTCAATAGCTGCATTCAAGGCCAGGAGATTTGTTTGCGAGGCAATATCATCAATAGTTTCGACGATGGCTCCAATCTGTCCAGAGCGCTGTCCCATTTCCTCTACTTTTTGAGCCGACAGCCCCACTTTAATTTTGATAGTTTTCATCTTCGTTAAAGTTTCTTCGACGGTTGTAACCCCATCACGGGCAATCTGCGCCGCCGTTGTGATCCCTTTTACTCCAGACTGAGCATTGGTTGCCACCTTTTGGATACCGCTCGTTATCTGATTAGTCAAGTCTGCCGATTTAGCGGCAGCCGTGGTCTGTTCCTGCGCACCACGGGCTACTCCATCAATAGAGTGAGCCATTTGTTCAACAGAAGCGGCTACATGCGTAACATTAGCATTTTGTTCCATACTAACCCGAGCCATTTGCTGCATCACATCCGCGATTTGAGAGGCAGCCAAACCAGCTTGGTCGGCAGCGGAGGCCAGTTGAAAAGAAGCCCCACCGACTTTGCTGGCATTGTCAATGACTCCACCAATAAGTTGGCGTAAGTTACTTGTCATTTTTGTAAAGGCCTTACCTAATACATCCTTCTCTGAGCGTGGCTTCAGTTGGTTAACCAAATCTCCTTGGGCTATCCGCTGCGCACCTAATGCGACTTCTTGAATGTAAGTCTGAAGCTCCTGAAATGCCCGAATTAATTCTCCTATTTCATTCTCTCGTTCCTCAAAGCCGTTTCCGGCTCGTATTTCCACTGCGCTCAAATCTCCGATGGCTAAACGGTGGACTTGAGCTGTAACCATTGTCAAAGGTTTTGCTATAGATCGAGCGGCTAAAACTCCTAGAACTGCTAGAACGATGGCAATAATCGCGGCTACTACTAAGTTATAAATAAGTATACTTCGAGCAGGGGCATAGACATCACTGAGATGCTCCTCAACGAAAAGCGCCCACCCCAGTGTCTCAGCAAACTCCCCTGACATAAATTGATATGCCAGGAAAGTAGGGATACCGTCTAAATCGTTCACATCTGTTTGCCAGCCTTCTTGCCTAGCTTCGAGGAGTACTATAAGCCGCTCGGGAGCGGGTTGCATCAGGAAATCCTGGTTGTGGGTATATATGACTTTACCATCTTTATCTAATAGCGTAACGGCCCCAATGTCATTAAAACCCATTTTAGAAATTACTTCGAACACAACTGAGACATCAACTGTCCCTCGCAGAACGCCGATGACATTTTCACCTGTCTTATCATGAATGGGAACCCCAATATTTACTGCCCAAGATTGTGCACTTTCATCGTATTCAACATCACCAACGAAAACAGCTCCATTTCCATCATTATATGCCCCCTGCCACCAGCTCTCATCAGCTTGGAAATAATCACTCGTCGGTTCCGTCATTGCGACATTAAGACCATAACGGTCAGTGATAAAGATCTCGGCTTCTTCTGGAAAAGAGTTCTTAAATTGTCTTAAGTAATCGCTGACTTCATTTTGCTCAATTGCGGTGACTAATGTTTCTCGATCTAGATCAGTACTTTGCCAAACATCATCCAGTTGGGAAATCGTAGACTTTATTTCTTCCGGGTTACGACCTTCATAGGTATGGTTAGCTGCCTCAATAACCTCAATAATAGCCGGCGAAAGTGCCAACGCTTCCAAGGTATCTACTCTGCTGACCATAATATCATTGATTCGTCCTAGAATCTCATCTCCGGTATAGCTGAGATACTGTCCAGTGCTTATAGTAACTGCATTCGAAACAGCTACATAGCTAAACACAGTCATCACGATTACAGAGAGAAGAACCATCCCCAGAATGATGGCGATAATCTGGCTTCTAATTTTCCAATGCGTAACGTTTAAGTAATTTCTTGATTTGGACAGTTTGGCAGAATTTATCATCAATTTTCCTTTGCTCAATAGCGGTAGCTCTACATTAAATCGTGGTAAAGAAAAATTAGACAGGATTTACAAGATTA
>JAGRBY010000877.1 GCA_020433835.1 Anaerolineae bacterium
GTTCGCTTTTATTAGACTACGTTCTCTCAATAAAATCCGCGTTTCACCCTCACCCCCACCCCCTCTCCCAGATTGGGAGAGGGGAGTCGCGTAGCGACGGGGTGAGGGCTTACTTCCAAAGGAGATAATTCATGTGCGCACCAAACAGCAGTCACCAGCATACAACCACCACCACAGCGACACCCAACACCATCTTAAATCTCGATTTAATGGACGGCAACCAGCGGATGGCGGTGGCCAACCACGCTCGCCTTGAGGCAGAGAAGGTCTACTGCCTCAACCTGATGAGCAGCCCCGGCACCGGCAAGACCACACTGCTGGAAAGCACGCTCGGTTCGCTTGACATCAACATCAAAACAGCAGTGCTGGAAGGCGATATGACCACCGAACTGGACGCCGACCGGCTGCGAGCCTATGGCGTGCCGGTTGTAGCCATCACCACGGGCCGGGCCTGCCACCTGGATGCGGAGATGATCGCCGCCGGGCTTGACCGGCTCGATCTGGCGGCGCTGGACCTGGTTTTTATTGAAAACGTCGGCAACCTCATCTGCCCGGCTGAGTATCCCTTAGGCGAACACGCCAACGTGGTGCTGGTCAGCGTAACCGAGGGCGAAGACAAACCGCTCAAATATCCGGTTATGTTTTACGAGGCCGACTGTGTGGTCATCACCAAAACCGATCTCAGCCCCTACGTCAAGGTTGATATCAACAAACTGAAAGCCAACATTCAGCAGATTTGCCCGAACGTGCCGATCTTTGCGCTGTCGGCTGAAACGGGGGATGGACTGCCGGACTGGCTCAATTGGATTCAAAAACAGATTTTAGAACGGTTTACACCACGACCAGGTGAACCGATGATTGTTTCTTGAGCGTATTCAAGTATGTGACGTAAGCGAGAATTTTCACCACAGAGTTCACAAAGAAGCCACAGAGTTCTCTGAGTATTTCTCAGGGTTCTCTGTGCTTCCTCTGAGTCCTCTGTGGTGAAATATTGAGGTCGTGCTAAGGACTTTACGCACGACAAGCGATTGTATTGTTGTTTTTCATAGTAAAAGGAGAAGAAGGATGGCGAAAATGTATAAACTGTTGGCTGTAATCCTGCTGGCGTTACTGCTCTTAACCGCCTGTGGCAGCAGCGAACCGGCCCCGGCGGCAGAACCGGAAGCGACGGTAGAGGAAGCCGTGGCAGCGCCAACGGAAGAGGCGACGGTGGAAGAGGAAGCGCCGACTGAAGAAGCGGTAGCCGAGGCCGAAGAAGCTCCGGCTGAAACCGACAGCGGCGAGGCATTGCCGCCCATCAAACTGGGCTACAGCAGTTGGCCCGGCTGGTGGCCGTGGTACATCGCCGAGAAGGAAGGGCTGTTTGAAAAGAACGGCGTCGATGTCGAACTGATCTGGTTTGACGGCTATCTGGAATCGATGGAAGCCTTTGCCGCCGGTCAGCTCGATGGCAACACCCAGACCCTCAACGATACCATCTCCTTTGCCGCCGATGCCGTTAACGGCGAAGTGGTGGTGGTTGTCAACGACAACTCCGCCGGCAATGATAAGATCATCGTAACCGAAGAGATCCAAACCATCGACGATCTGGTCGGCAAGAAGGTGGCTCTGGAAGAAGGCGTGGTTGATGACTTTCTGCTAACGCTGGCGCTGGAAGACGCCGGACTATCGCGCGAGGATATCGAGATTGTCAACCTGGAAACCGGCGCTGCCGCTGCCGCCTTTGCGACCGGCAGCGTTGACGGTGTCGGCGCGTTTCCGCCATTTTGGCTAACCGCGCTGGAACGCGAGAACAGCCACGAACTGCTCAGTTCCGAAGCCTTCCCCGGTGCCATTCCCGATTTGCTGGTGGTCAGCCAAACGCTCATCGACGAACGACCGGACGATGTGCAGGCCTTGGTCAACACCTGGTTCGATATTTTGGCCTTTATAGAAGAAAACCCGGAACGGGCCGATGAACTGCTGGCCGAACGGGCCGGCGTAAGCCTGGAAGAGTTCGAGCTGTTCCGCGAAGGCACCCGCATGTTCACCCTCGATGAGAACCTGGAAGCCTTTGGCGAAGGCGACAGCATGGTCAACATGCCCTATGCCGCTGTTGAGATGACCGACTTTATGGTCAGCGTTGGTTTTATTCCCGCAGGACCCGATTTAAGCACAATCTTTAACGACAGTTTTGTAAAAGCCTATGCAACATCAGCCCAAGAGTAAACCGGCCTCACCCATTTTGTTTGAGGCCAAAACGAAAGACCAATCCGGCCAACGGCCCAGCTTGAAGCCCACGGTTTTCTGGCGCATCGCCGAAGATATTCCGCGGGGCTTATACTGGGCCTTGGTCACCATTTCTATCGCCGTGCCGTTTGTGGCCTGGTGGCTGTTGTCAAACGCCGGAGTGGTGGCCCCCGTCTTTTTACCCACCCCGGCCGAGGTCTGGCAGGCGCTGGTCGATTTGGCCCAAGACGGGCTGCTGTCAAAAGACATCCAGGCCAGTTTTGTACGGGTGACGCTCGGCTTTTTGGCGGCGGCGGTCGTGTCGGTGCCGTTGGGCATCGGTATGGGCGCATTCTCCAGCATCCGGGCGCTGTTCGAGCCGATTATCGGCATCATCCGCTATATGCCCGCGCCCGCCTTCATCCCGCTGCTCATTCTGTACCTGGGCATCGACGAAACGCCCAAAATCACGCTCATCTTCATCGGCACCGTCTTTTACAACACGCTGATGATTATGGACGCAGTGAAGTTTGTACCCAAAAGCTTAATCGAAACAACCTACACCCTGGGCGGCAACCGGCTGCAAACGCTGCTGCAAGTGATTACGCCCCACGTGGTGCCGAACATCATCGATGCCTTTCGCATCAACGTCGCCGCCTCGTGGAACCTGGTCATCGTCGCCGAGCTGGTGGCGGCGGAGGTCGGGTTGGGCAAGCGCATCTTGCTGGCCCAAAAGTTCCTGCGCACCGAGCAGATCTTC
>JAGRBY010000878.1 GCA_020433835.1 Anaerolineae bacterium
CTTATGTGGACATCCAGGGTACGGGTATCGTCCAAAAAATCGGTCTCCCATACCTTGCGCATAAGGGTAGCTCGACTGACCACCGCATTGGGCGTATTGAGAAACACGCTCATCAGCCGGGCCTCTTTCGGTGTAAGCTTGATAGCATTGGCGTTGCCGTTTAAATAGAGATCCCGGTCTATAAGTTTGATAAACGGCGGTGATAGATTTTTGGGCATAGGCTACTTTTGACCTTGAGCATCGATAGGGCCATGGCTTCTTAAGCATAAGAGAACCGAATACTATTGCAGAGCGGGCTTGCTGCGCTGGTTAAAATGCTGTGTTTCGCTGACAAAGGTGATTAAGCCTGCCACCTTAGCCGTAACATTCATATTCGGTTGGTGATCGAAGAGAAATGGAATGGTTGACCGCAGCTGTGGTTGATCGATATGATATAAGTCCGCAAAAACTCACCTCACACGCCTCGCCCCCCTAGTTTAGAGGAAAAAAGCGACGGGTACATCTAACATGCGGCGTTAATTTGTTCGTCCAATAGGACGTTTTTTTCTTTCATCCCCATGTCGTATGCGTTGCTCGTACAAATGGATGATATAGGTGCGTTACTGGGAAATTAAATTCTGCTGTATCGCCACCCGAACAGCCTCGGTTCGGTTCGTGGCCTCCAGCTTGCCCAGAATACTGCTAACATGGCTGCGAATAGTGTTGGGACTAAGGTGCATTTGATTGGCAATTTGTTTGTTGCTTAACCCCTCGCTCATAAGGGTTAAAACATCGGTCTCTCGTTCAGTGAGATGGGGGTCAATAGGGGTTTCTTTGGTGCAAAGTGCCTGCCGCACTAAAATCTCGGCCACTTCAGCGGCCAGGGTGGTACGGCCGGCGTAAGCATGGCGAATAGCGGCGGTTAATTCTTGGGGTGGAATATCCTTCATTAAATAACTGGAGGCTCCCGCTTGCAGCGCGTTTTGAACAAGATCGTTTTCAACAAAGCTGGTTAAAGCGATAATGTGGATGTGCGGGTAGCGTTTATAAATGATGCGGGTGGCGGCCACACCGCCCATACCCGGCATCACCATATCCATCAAAATAACGTCGGGTTGAAGTTCATCACATAAGGGGATGGCTGTTTCACCACTGCTGGCTTCACCAACCAAATCAATATCATCAATGGTGGAGAGAAAAAACTTTATTCCTCCCCGCACCACGGCATGATCATCTACGACCATAACCCGAATTGGCTTTGTGTCACGCATGGCTATATTTCCTCCCCTAAAAACAAAAATTTATCTGGAGATAAACCCTTGTTTTTTACGTCCTTAACGCACTATGAGGAACGGTACACGGAACCCTGGTAAATCGGTTTGGAAAATGGGGGCTAAGTCTGTAAGGCAAACGTGTGCAAATGGTGAACAGATACGGAAACGACCCGCTAATAATAATATGACTGTCTATGAATTACAAACCGGGGTGTAATAAATAGGTAGACACCACCCTACCCACCACCCCGTGTTTGAGGCTTTGTGCGGCTTAGGCTAATTTGCGTGCCCCAACCGGGTCGGCTGTTGATGATTAACCGTGCTCCGACAGCTTCCGCCCGCTCGCGCATAATCGTCAAGCCCAGGTGTCCCGGCGGAACTGCCTCAGGGATAAACCCTACACCGTTATCGCTGATTGCAAGTTCGATGCGTTCAGGCCGGCAGTGCAGATCGATGCTAACATGCTCGGCGGCGGCGTGTTTGACAACATTGTTTATGGCTTCCTGGGTAATGCGGTACAGGGCAATCTGCAGTTCCGGCGACAGTAAGCTGTCTCCTTCAACCGTAAAGGCGAAGGAAATTTTAAAGCGCCGCAGCATGGCTTCACACAGGTTGTTCAGGCTGTCGGCCAGGGGCTTTTCGGTTAAGGAGGCGGGCCGCAGCTCCAGCAGCAGCGTGCGCATTTCGGCCAGGGCACTGCGGGTTAACTGGCGCAGCTCAGATAACCCGTACTGTCCCTGGCTTGGATCGCGCTGCCAGGCATCGGGCAAGGCTTCGGCAATGAGGTTGGCTGAAAAAAGGGTCTGGGTAACGGCGTCATGCAGCTCGCGGGCCAGGCGATGGCGCTCCTCGTCGGCCGCAACCGCGCGTGCCTGCTCGTAAAGCTGCACATTTTCTAGCGTAATCGCCGCCTGTGCCGCCAGCAGTTCCAACATCTCAACATCAACACCGGTGTAGGAAGCCAGATCGTAACTTTGCACAAACAAGGTGCCTACCACCCGTTCGCGACCCGGCAGCAGCACGGCCACACCCGATAATGTATCTTCCGGATCACCTACAATTTCAAAGACATACTCCTCGGCGGGAAACAACGTGAAGTCATCAATACGCAGCGAACGCCCCCGGCGCAGCATATAACCGGCAAACGAGCTTGATAACTCGTAGCGAATACTGGGCCAAAAGCCGCCGCGATCAGCAATATAGACCGTTTCGGCCTGGTTTTTGCTTTCGTTGATGATATCAACCATAAACACTTCAGCCGGCATCAAGCGGCTTACAGCGGCATGGATTTCGCGATAAATTTGCTGCAAGTCCATCTTAGCCGCAGCCACAGCGTGCGTGGCCCGGTGGAGAATACTTAGCCGAAAATTGGCCGTTCGCAGCGATCGCTCGGCCTGCCAACGCTGCAAGATGCCGCCGATCATCTCGGCGGCGGTGCCCAGCAGCAGCACCTCCTGTTCGTCCCACTCACGCGGCCCCGTATTATCATCGAAGCAAACATAGCCCCACCAGACATCGCCAAAATGAATCGGGAAGAACTGCACCGAAAGAATAGCATCGTGTTGCAACCGCTCCAGAAACTCCGGCACGGCAGCGAAAAGCCTGGTCGTTGGCCCGCCCAGGGGCCGGCCTGCTTCCAATATCCGGCGATTTGCCTCAGGAACGTCTGACCACGGAATTTTTTGGGCTACGGGGTTGTGT
>JAGRBY010000879.1 GCA_020433835.1 Anaerolineae bacterium
TTCACCGGTAAATACTTCAACCCGACAATTATCCGATGGTGGCAAAGGGGCAATGATAAGACCGGTATCATCAACCCCGCCTGTAGCCCGCACCTGCTGTGACTCTTGATTGATTTGAACAACAGCGTTTGGCATGAGATGAAAGTAATTGTCGTACGTATGCTCGCCACTACCAGTGACGGTATCGATGACAATCCAATATTCCGGTTTGACAAAAAAAATCCGGCGTCGATGTGTTACGCCTTCAGGTAGACGCATATACCCGTTATGTGAACCATCGACAAAATCAAAGTGGTCAGATGTAATCCATTGATGCAGCTTCGCTTGAGCCGGTTGATACACCCGCCATACATCAATGAGGATCGATTGATCGAGATTGTCAACTACAACACTATTATGGGCACGAGTACCCCGAAAGAAATTGCGCCAATTCTGGCCCAGTTGTGTACCGTAGATCCCGGGATCAACCAACAAGGTCTGCCCCCAGGCATGAAGCTCAAAACTAAGCGCATCGGCATGACCGTGACTTGGCACCGGCTTATAGCCAAACGGGCCACAGTCGAATACTAAATAAGGGGCTGCTGAAGTGTGTCCATGGCGCATCACGAAATATCCACCGTCAGGAAAGGCCCGCGAGTCGAGCGAGACCTCGTCTGATGTGGTCCTTTGAAAGGTCTCTATACGTTGAGGTCCAAGCAACCAAACCTCAGCTTCGCCGGGATTAGGGATGACAGACTTGAGAGCAGTCCGCTTCATAAATATTGCACCACCACTGGCCGCCGTATAACGCAGATAGGTATCTTGCAAAGCCGAGTCGCCCAGCAAGGGGATCTGCCCATTGGGTTTGGTAACCCATACCTCAAAATCCACCATACGTTCAAAGCCAGCTTGGATCGCGGGTGGGATAGGGATGTGATTATTTTCCAATACAACCAGCAATTCTAACAATTCACCCGCGATAACCCGATGGTAATGGGTTGCCATCTCACCGTGGACACCATCGGGATAAATTTGGGCTTCAATTTCTCGATAAAGCAACTTTAATCCACGCTCCCGCCAGTGTGCGGCTTGCTTAAATTCCGGAAAAAGCAGGCCGAGCATCGCCAATGACTTGGCCTCTAGCAACAGATGATTGTTTTGAGCGTGCAGTTCAATATGGGCATCCAAGTAACAACCGTGAACAAACAACCCTTTTAAGAATGCTAGACAAAATTTCGTATCAAAAGAGGGAGCCAAGCGAAAATAATGAAAGGCCCAGATCCAAGTATTGATCCGGAAACCCACTTCAAAAACACTCGACCAATTCGCCTGACGGGTATCGACTGGGTTTTTGGCGAGCCAATCTAACAGCAATTCCTGAAACTTCTCTACATAACGCTCATCGCCGGAATAGGTATAGGCGCGCCCCAACGTCTCAAAATAAGCATGACGATTGAGATCCCACGTCCAATCCTTATTACCTTGAGGACAGTAGGTCCAATCGACCGCATCTTCAAAAATCACCGGTTCGGCGGCTCGAAACCGAAATAAGTTATGACAGACTTCGTTAGCCGCTTGAATAGTAGCCGCCTTTTCGGTTTCATCCACGAAATGGATGATCGCATCGACCTCGGTCGGGGTAAAACAAAAATGGGGCGACTTTCTGGAAACGAACGTGCGACCCAACTGACGGCTAGCCTCTTCAAAATCCTGATGGCCTAATGCTTTTCTGACCCCCATCAACGCTTCTTTATCCAGGTCAAACTCGGATAAAAAGGTACGATAGGGCATATCCGTAACATTCAGTACTCTTGAATTTAGCCATCGATTCAAACGCCAGCGAAGATAGATATAATGATAGGCCGGGCCTTTAGCAGCAAAAAGCTTGGCCTTGCGGCTATAGTCTCGCCATTGATTTAGATTTTGCGGACTCATTTTGTACAAAAGCATAAGCATTTCGAAAGACAGATATCATCGCTGGATTTACTCATTACGTATCGCTAAGGCGTAGCAAGCAAGCGGGTGGCCTTATGAACACGGTTCATGTTTTGCCATAACGCATCGCATATATCGGCAATGTCACGACTGATACCTACATCCTTGCCCAAGCCGATGGACTGGTTATGGATATGATTGACAATATAATCGCCGGGATATGCCACATCGCAAAAGCGATAAACGTTCCGCATCACATTAATAGGAGAGAGTGCCAAATCATCATACTTGAGTAGCATAACTTTCGGATGGTACTCTAGACTCAAGTCAAAAAAAAGCGAGTTTCTGACATACCAATATAGCGCATTGGCATCTTGCGGCGACATCGTCTCTGAATAATAGCGACGCACGACGTTTTTCACCTGTTCTGAAGCATTTTCCGACATCCACTGCCGGTCCTGTCGCAAACCAATCACCGCTGCCAAATTTTTCCGCGTACCTTCATCCGAGAAACGCTTCACTCTTGAACGCGTAACATCTTTGTAGTTTCGATAGATCCAAACGGCTTTAGCGCCAGAAAAATAATTGAGTAATTCTCTGATGTTTTGGCTATCAAGCAACGGCTTAGCCACAATTACAGGGGGTAAATCTTGTAGGACAAGCTGTTCGATTTTATTATGCGGCATTAATCTACGTGAATTTTGTTCCGAAAGCCCCAACTCGCCGTAAATCTTGGTTCGCAGATCCCGTTGGAACGTTCGTGATAGCATGGTTGTGCCTGAGCGTTGGCAACCGACAATAAAAATCAACGTTTTTTGACTGGAAATATCCATAACAAACCGCTGGTAAAGCAGCTTTTTCAGGGTATTGACTCGGGTGGGAAACGCAGAGACATCCAGAAACCAGGCCAGGTTATACTTTTTCACGTTATTTCTCCATCAACAAAAAGTCGGTTCCAGAGTTCGAAGGTTACGAACATGCCCAATGGATAGGTTCTGTCCCGACGGCCGCTGCTGTGCTCATCAAGAAATGCCTTTAAG
>JAGRBY010000087.1 GCA_020433835.1 Anaerolineae bacterium
TTTCAGCAGCCGTCAAATTGGGGTTGGCTTCGGCCAGCAGGGCCGCCACCGCCGCCGCGTGCGGAGTCGCCATCGAGGTACCGGATTTGGTGCTC
Organism: Anaerolineae bacterium; assembly: GCA_020433835.1. The sequence goes on from JAGRBY010000087.1 coordinate 96, forward strand.
TGCCCCCCACCCAAACCTGTCGAGGTGACCAAAACCCCCGGTGCCAGCAAATCGAGGGCCGAACTGCTGTTACTGGAGCAGGCTACCTGATCGACCGTCACCAATTCATCGATGCAACTGCCCCAGTTAAAACTGCCTGAAGCGGTATCATACACATTGCCGACGGATATCATCCCGGACACGCAGCTGGGTGAGGTCATCTTATCGGCCTCGGCCCCGTTGCCCGACGCTGCAAAAATGGCGATATCAGCCTGCTGAGCCGCAGCGGCCGCGGCGGCATACAGCATTGTGTTGGCATCCGCCTCATCACACACGCCTTCATACGCACCGCCGCCCAAACTTAAATTGATGGCGGTAACGTTTAAGGTCGATTGATTAGCGATAATCCAATCGATACCCGCGATCACGTCGGAGCTGTAGCCGATGCCGTTGCTGCCCAAAACCCGCACGGCCACCAACCCGGCCCCCGGCGCAATACCCAACGGGCTAACACTACCCCGACCGACCACTATGCCGGAGACGTTCGTGCCGTGTCCGTTTTCGTCCTGAGCGCTTTCGCCTTCATCGCCGGCAGTGGAGGGACAGCTGCCCCGATTGAAGCAGTGCTGAGCGACTAACGCGGGTGCGATATCGGGGTGCGTCACGTCGACGCCGGTATCCAACACCGCTATATTGACGCCGGCCCCGGTAATGCCCAAATTTTGATGAACCGCATCAGCTTTAATCAGCGCGGCACTTTCAGCCAGCGTGGCTTCAACCGGCAAATCGAGCGCGACATTTACCACATCGGGCTGAGCCAGCAACGCATCGAGACCGGCTGTTGTCACCTCGCCCGATAAGCCGGGCAAAGTCCGGTAGCGATGCTCAACGCGAAACTCCGGGTCAGGCACCGCTTCCAGCACCCGTGTTTGTCGATCGTTCACTTCCCGTGCTTGAACACTAACATCGGCACTTCGCACCGGTGGGCGCAGAGCTATCATCACCCGCACCGTCGGTTCAGACGCCAAGGCAACCCGCACCTCTTCCGCGCCGGACGGCGACTGGGCCTGTACTGCCGGCTCACTCAGCGTAATAAGCGCAAACGCGGCCACCATAAAACCTATTGTGATGCGATAAAACCAATTGCGGGTTGTGTGTCGTTTCATAATTCTAGCTCTTTGGACGATCGTGTAGTTGTTGTAAAACGGTTTTGGCTGTAGCGTTGTCCGGGTCCAGGGCCAGCACACGCTGAAGACAAATTCGCTTCTCGGTTTCTTGCTGAGCAACCAGCCCTTTCCCCAACCAGGCTTCAACATTAGCCGGATCCAGTTCAATCGCCTGGCTAAACAGTTCGTATGCCTGCATAGTATGGCCCTGATCCATCGCTCGGATGCCTTGCTGACTTAGCAAAGCCGACGAGCGTGTTGAGAAGCCGCTCGCACCCGGCATGCGACGGGCTGCTGGTGACGGTGTCGCCGGTACCCGACCGCCGGACAACCGTAGACTCAAGATGACCAGTAAGATCACGCTTAAAATTAAGCCGCCGCCAACAACAACGGTTAACCCTATCTGGTTCGATGCCGTCGAACCGGTTTCGCCGCTGCCGGCCTCGGTACCGGTGTCGATGACCAACCCTTCGGTCTCTACCGGAATAGCCTCAAAACGCGAAGAAACCAGTTGAACATCACCAAAATCAAGGGTGTAGGGGCCGCTGCCTAAAATCTCGAAGACAATAGTTGCCAGCACACCTTCGCCCTCGATGGGCGTTGCCGAACGCAGCAGGGTAAAGGCGAAGTCAACCGTACCGGTTTCCGGGTCGGCCATATTTTGCACAACAAAACGGTTATCGAAGGCGATTAGCGGGCCGGGTTTTATTTGGATGCCGTCAAGCCGTGTATCGTTGTCGCGCACCTTAAGCTGCGCCGGGTTGTAGCGCACCTGAAGTTCAGCACCGTACATATCCGAGACATCGGCCAAGTTGACATTGACAATCAACAACTTCTCGTCCTGCAACGGTATATTCTGCAAAGTGAGCCGTGCTGTGTTGTTAAGCTGCGGGCTAGGGGTTGTCCACAAAGGTAGTAGCAAAACCCCTAGCATTACCATAAGTTTGATCGAAAGTGCCATATTAAAAATGGGTGCTTCAGAAACACGGCTCTGTAAGTTGTCGCGTTACTCCGGCTGCCAACTCATAAGTGGTCCTTGTTGGTTGTAGTTGTTGGCGGCCATAACCAGATCGGTTATTTCGACCACGCCATTACCGTTGAGATCAGCGACAGGATCGTTGGAGCGGTATCTCTGTGCGATAAAACTTAAATCAAGGATATTAACGATGTTATCCGCATTTAGGTCTCCCGCCAAGAGGGTAATTGTTCCCAAAGACATTGTTGTTAACGCTTCGTCCGTCACATGATCGACCTCCACCGGCAGCGTTTCTTCGGCGCGACCTGAAAGGTAACCGGGATAGGTAAACGTCAGCGGCAGATCGCCATCGATAGCAAACGATCCGTCGGCTTGGGTTTCAACCTGCTGACCGTCGTTACTGCTAACCACAATACCACTGTAGTCCGAACGGCCTTGCAAGCTCAGATATCCAACGGCGCTGGCGCACGTTTGAGATACTGTGATGGCTCCATCGATGTTGGATGAGGCGATTGCTTGCCCTTGCCCATTCGCCAAGATGACATCTTCCAGGGTAAGGTCGGTGGTGCCGGCAATGAGCGGCTTCCAATCAATGGTAATGATGGTTTGCTCACCATTAATCACACCGCTGCCGAGCAGCGTGGCAGCAAAGGTTATGCGCCCATTGGTTGTATCGACACTATTCACGGCGATAAATCCACTGGAGAAAATGCTGTCAACCGTAACCTGAACGCCGTCTCGACCGGGGTCAGCATCGATCACCTGAACGATGTTTGGATCATAGGTGAGATCGAGCTGTATTGCCTGCGCGTTCGAAACGTTGTTGACAGCCACGGTCGTGGTACCCTGCGTGCTGCACAGGGGCAAAACCAGGTTAGTCGGCTCAACTTGTACGATTGGGCCTGTCGGTGTCGGTTCGACGGTCGGTTCCACAGTCGGTTCAACGGTGGGTTCCACAGTCGGTTCGACCGTTGGTTCGACAGTGGGTTCAACCGTGGGTTCCACGGTGGGTTCCACGGTCGGTTCGACCGTTGGTTCGACAGTGGGTTCAACCGTAGGTTCGATGGTCGGCTCGTCAGTCGGTTCAACGGTGGGTTCAGTAGTGGGTGTGACAACGGGATCGCCGTTGACCACCACGGTATCAGAAGCCATACAGGCCGCAAAGCGCTCGTCGGTGGGATCTGCTGCCGTAAACTTAAAAGTATACAAACCCGGCAGGTCGGTGCCACCATACTCGCCGTCGTACTCGCCGACACGGTCGACAAAGCCGAAGCCGGTTGAGGACTGTGTCTCAATATCATCACGCGTGACTTCCGCATTAACCTGCGCTCCACCTAACGGCGTGCCCAGATAATCGGCCAACCGAACAGTCACGTCGATGGTGTCGCCAACGTGGTACGACTCTTGGCCGAAGACGATGCCTGTAATTTGGCAGGCATGCAGTTCGGTGGGATCGCAATCATTCTTCTCATCGACCTGCTCACGTAAGTATGGCAGTTTATTATAAATATTATCGCCCGGCGAGCTGGTCCAGGTCACATCGCGGCCGCCGGCAATCACCGGCACATCGTGACCATGATAGGGCGTGGTGGCGAGTGGATCAAGCTCTTTTTGGCCAGTTTTCCAGGCCATCAGGTGAGCGGCACTGTCGAGCATCACCTGAGACGGTTCGGCGGTGGTGAGAGACGGATTGTCACAATTGCCGTAACAGCCGATAAAGCCGATAGCCATTGAGCCGCTGTTGTAGGTATCGTGAATGCCAATCACATCATCGCCCCCGGCCCGACCTTCGTAAATAACGCCATTGGGATCAATGAGATAGTTGTAGCCGACATCGCCCCAGCGCAGCACATTGGCGTGGTAGTTCCAGACCGAGCGCACCCAGCCGGCCCAATCCTGATAAGGGTAGGTGTTGTTGGGTGTCTCTGTCTGATGAACCACAATGTGGGTGACCGGCGCGTATTGGGGAGGGCGGCGAGGGCTGTTTTGTCCTTCAGGGCAGCCCCAATTCGTACGTGAAACCACGGCTGGTTTGGCCGCCGGGCAGACGTCGTCGGTACTGCTGACGCGAGCCATCTGGCCGGCGATGTCGCCGTCGCTCGGGCCGTGGCTGGTGTCGCTAAAGACCAGCGTTAAACCGGAGAATTGCGGGGTTAGACCCGGCGTACTGCTTTCCAGCGTGATACGGAACTGAATGGCTGTCTGGGCTTGCCCGGCCCAGATCAGATAACCGCTGTGCAGATTATCGCGTACGGGAAAGAAAGCTTCGGGCGTGTCGAGCCACGCGCTCCAACTGCTGCCACCGTCAACGCTTAAGCGCGTCTCCAAGCGCATGCTCGTGCCATCGGGCGTCTCTATAGCCCACAGCGGCACAATATCGGTGGTGAAGGCGAGCGGGCTAGCAATGGTGCCTGACGTATAACTACCGCTTGTCCCCGCTGCGTCTAATACCAGCCCGCCCGCGTTCACAACAACGCCATCACGCTGGCCGTTATCGGCAAAATAAGCCGCTTCGAGCGTGGTCTCTTGCGAAACAATGCTGGCCTGTCCATCAGGCGAACTCTGGGCCACGCCGCTAAAGTTGAGCTGAGCACTATCTTGCACGTGGGCCGACGAAGATTCAACCCTGACCAAAGTAAGCAAACTCAATACTACAATAAAAGCGCTGCCGGTTAACCATTTAGCCAACCGAACGAAAGATGATATCTTCATGGTAAAGTACTCCGTAGTTAAACTAGTGAACTCAAGCGGGTTGAAATCTCCCCTCAACACCACAAGCATTCGAAATGTTAAGCCGTACCCAGAGTACCACGAGCTATCTCCCATCTCAACAAAGGTGGTGCGGAAATTTTGTATGTAACACCTTGGAGCTATATCTACGGGTTAACTCGTAGGACTGTTATACTAACTTATCCTGCCATCAAGAGAGGTTATTGTGGGGAATAGATATAAGAAGTTGTTATTAAAGCGATAAAATCTATTCCAACTATCTTCTTACCTTTAGTTCCGGCAGGCTTGTACGGGGTAGCTCTGCACTAAACCGTGGTGAAGAAAAATTAGACAGAATTAACATGATTTACCGAATTATAACCAATAAAATCGTGATAATCTTGTCAATTCTGTCGATTTTTTGTCGATCTTCCACCGTTCTCACGTCTCCACGGTTTAATGTTGTGGTACCTTGTACGGCGACAGCGAGCTTTTCCGTATTTATTGCGGCAAATGCGATATATTTGCATCCATGGAGAACACGGAGCTTCCAAAATTTTGGAAAACTCCGTGTCCTACCGCTACCACAACGAGTACTTTGCTGCATAGCCAGCAGCATAAGTAGCTAACTTGCTGCCGATACCCCTATTGCTCCGTGCCTCGGCTTAGCATTTTTTGATGCTCTAGGGCCAGGGCGATGTAGGCCCGGATTGGCCGTAATTGCCGGCGGCCAGCGTGATATCTAAAATATCCACTTTGCCGTTACCGTCGAGATCGGCCAGCGCATCAGGAGTTTGGAATTTGTTGGCCATATAGGCCAAATCTAAAATATCAACCTTATCATCCGTATTGATATCACCGGCCAACAGTTCGACTGCGGCCAGGTAAACGTTCTCACCGTCAGCTTCGAGAATTTGCAGCCCCTCAGCCCGCAGATCGATCTGGCTCGACAGATAGCCCGGATGGCTGAGATTGATGACGGTCTCGCCCGGCAGGTTGAAACTACCATTGGTTAACGTTTGGGTTTGGGTACCCGCAGAGGTGCTGACAGCTATACCCTGATAGGTACTGCGACCCTGTAACGTTGCGCTGCTAACCACATTACAGCTAGGGGCAATTGTAACGGAACCGTTTTGGATTTCCACAGGAATGATTTCCCCATTGCTGTTTTTTAACTCTGCCCGCACGATGGTAATAGCGCTTGAAGCGATCCGCTGTAGCCGCCAATCCATAGCAATCAGCCCATCCGGGGCAGTAGAGGTAAACCCACTCAAACGGGTAGCGTGAAAGACAATCCGTCCCTCGCGCGTATTAACATTGTTCTCTTTGATGTCACCCGTGGCAAAGATGGGACCGATCCGAACTTGCGCACCCGGTCTACCACGGTCTGCATCAATGATTTGGATAACACTGGGATCATAGGTAATCTCTAAATATGCGCTGGTTAGATCAGTAACGGCTTCTACATTAACGGCTGTAGACACATCGATAGCGCACAGATTTGTCGCTAGACTCGGTGGTTCGATCTTCACGATAGCGGGGATAATTTCATCTTCAACAGAAACTATTGCTTGTCTGGTACACATTGTAAAATTCTCTTCAGTTGGATCTTCAGCTATTAAGTTGAAAATGTAATTACCTGAACCAGACGTGTTGGCATAGGTCAGGCTATAGGGATTAGTACCGACCAAAGTGAAAGGACCCTCTGTTCCCCCACTATTAGGCAGAGTAACGGTCGCTGTTACGTTGGCGGGCACACCGTTGGTGCCGGTTAATGTAGCGGTGACGTTAATGGGTTCGTTGATCTGGTAACTATCTTTATCAAATACGATGCTTTCAAACGCACATGCATTAGGTGGAAGGGGCTTAACCACAACTGTAATAGGAGCAGGAACTTGGCATTCAGAAGCGGTATTCAGAGTAAATGTGTAATCACCTGAAACAGATGTATTAGCAAAGGCAAGGGCATAGGGATTAGTACCGGCCAGAGCGAAAGGACCAACTGTTTCCCCACCAGGTAGGGTGACAGTCGCGTTTATATCAGGTTCCAAGCCATTAGTGCCGGTTACCGTAGCGGTCAGATTGATGGTTTCATTGACAAAGTACATAAGATCCGTGTGATCAAACTCAACTGAGCTAACTGTACATTCAGAAGTAGTCGGCGGCACCACCTCAACAGGAAGAGGCTCAGAGATGGAGCAGCCCTTGAAATTATCCTCCGGATCACTGGCGAAAACGTGAAATATATAGTCACCCAATTGTTCAGTATTAGAGTAAATGCCCACATAAGGGCCATTACCAGTGAAGGAGGGCAGATTATCTGTTCCCTCATTAGGCAAGGTAACGGTTCCGGTCACAACCGCCCCGTTTTGAATGACACCGTCAACGGTTACATTGGCGGTTAGTTCAATAGGATCGTTTCTTTCTACAGGAGTGTTTGACGTTACGGTGATCTCACACGACGAAATCGGTGGAACTACCGGATCTACGCGCTTCGTGGCCTGGCCCATACACGGCAGAAAGCGCTCGCCGGTGGGATCGCTCACGGTGAATTTGAAATCGTAAAAACCGGGGAGTTCGGTTTTATCATATACACCGTCGTAATCGCCGGTACGATCGATGAGACCGAAGCCGGTGGCTGATTCGGTTTCAATCTCATCTAAATTGCGGCGAGTCACATCGGCCACGACTTTGGCTCCGGCCAGTGGGTTGCCATTCATATTCGCCACCCGCACCGTAATCTCCATTGTCTCGCCCGTAACGTAAGACTCCTTATCAAAGATGACTGCGGTAACCTGGCAGGTCTCGAGAGCAGGGGTGGGCGTGTATGTTGGCGTAGGCGTATATGTTGGCGTATACGTCGGATAGTAACCGTTTGCTAATGTAACTTGATATTGACCCGCTCCAGCGATAAACAAGGTCAAAAGCAAGCCGGCCAGCCACCATCGTATTTGTATGGTTTTGATGCGTCGTTTTTTCATTGTCTTTTCCTCGCTATGGTGTCTATTCGAATTATACTTAGCTTATCACAGCCCATACGGCGTACTCAACAAGGCTAATGCTGAAATAGTTTGCGTGCCAATTTGTATAAGAGCATAGGTGTTAGCACGGAGAGCGTGGGTCTGTATCAGGATCATAAAAGCCCGCCGGCGCGAACGAACCTTGCTCTCTTTACGCCGACGGGCTTTATGGATAAATCTGCTAGACTAAAGTTTCCGGAACAGTTAGCGGCTTTAGCTTTGCCCGTTTAACTACAGATCATACACGGGGATAGTACCGTCTGTGGGGCCATCGATACCGAAGTTTTGAGCCGCTATGACTAAATCGATGATATTAATGGTACCATCAAAGTTGTAGTCAAGGCTTTCCACAAGAGGAAGATCCAGCCCGTTATAATTTGCTATATTACCAAAATTAGCCACGATGATCTGGATATCAATGATGGTAACCTGATTATCATTATCAGCGTCGCCGGCCAGCATATAAACTGTATCAACATCCTCAGCAAGCGGATAGTCGATCTCAACATCAACGTAACCTAAGCGGTTAATAGTGATTTGGGTAGGCGGCGCGTCAGTCACCTCATAAGTCGGAAATGGCTGTGAGGCAGCATTGCAATAACCAAGGTGGATAACTGTAGGACTCGTTGACACTTCATTCCCTACCGGCACACGGAAACCAAAGGGACAGGGCGGTCCTTGGGCCATACCGCTTGGTTTCCCACCTTGCAGACCAACACGGAACTGACTCGGGTTGCCCACTGTGGTTACAGCTAATGGCCCGTTTGCGGCCGCGATGGGATTGCCATTTCCGGCTTGATCAACTACGAGAGAAGCAACAGGGTCAAGACAAACTTGGGTAGGCAATCCACCGGCAATACTCCGCCACGGGATCTCAATGAGATTACCGCTACCTTCAATCGGCCCGGCGCTGGAGTTAATGTAGAAAAGATTAATCTCAAAATAGGATGGTACGGCAGCACCGGCAATAGCCGAAGCACAATGGCCGGCAGGGGCAGGAGCAATAGGGCGAATTTGGATGAGATAATCACTACCCTGAACACCTGGCACTACCGAACCTGCTTTAACATCCTGAAAGCCAAGTTGCGGAGTTAAAACAGCCGCATCATAACCAACGCTTAATGTTACCCCCCAAACTTGTTCGGCACCGTCAACATAGATGCGGCTGGCAGCTTTACCGCCACCAATAGGGACATTAATAGGGTTCGGTGCCCACAAAACATCGCCGGTTATGTCCGCGGCTTGTGTACTTACATCCCCCTCCGGCTCTTGAGCGGCCGCCGGCACAACAATGACAGCAACCAGCAGCAGCGCCAATAGGAGCAGCCCGACGGGTTTCAAGAACTTCCTTCGTTTCATGTTTATTCTCCTAAAGCTAAAAATTGAATAGATATGCCCCAGTTGCTAGGGCGCGGCCGGCAGCAGGGTTCCGGAAAATATGTGCATGCACATCCTTGGCCAGCTTGCTCTATTCTAGCCGGATACCTGGGTAGTTTTCAACGGTAACAGTGCGGGTAGGCTCTCCGTAATATCTATGGCCCCATTTTGCGTGGTAGTACGGAGGTACGTTGCTGTTAACCTCGCCGGCTCCCGTTTCCCGACCACCAGCCCAAAGCGGGCCATCACCAGGGCCGCAGGTACTAGGCCAAATTTCACCTTGACGGGCGCGATAAGATATCTTAAGATGAAGGTAGATCTTTGAGAGGGGTTTATTATGACCGCTATACGTATTCTCATTGCTGAAGACCAAACAATATGGCGCGATATCTACAGCCGGGTCATTGCCAATGCCGACGGTATCGAGCTGCTGGCCGCGGTAGCCGACGGCCAGACGGCGGTAGCGGCAGCCACAGAGCTTAAGCCCGATGTCATGCTGCTCGATATCCAGATGCCGAAACTAAACGGCATTGAAGCCGCCAAGCAAATTCGGGCGATTTTGCCGGAGGTGGGGTTGATTTTGATTTCGCACCACGCCCAGCGCCAATACGCCGAAGCGTTTTTGCGCAACGGCACATCCGGCAAAGCGTACTTGCTAAAACATACGCTCAGCGAGCCGGTGGAGCTGATTCGGGCCATCGAGGTGGTAGCTGAGGGCGGCGCGATGCTTGCCCCGGAGATTCAGGACGAACTGCTTCAGTTGGCCTCGTCAACACCATACGCCCAGCTCAACGCCTTGACCAAGCGCGAGAAGGAAGTTTTGGGGCTGATGGCCGAGGGCTACACCAACGTCAGCATCGCCAACAAAATTAGCGTTAGCGAACGCACCGTCGAAAGCCACGTCAACAACATCTTCTCTAAATTAGACCTCAGTTCCGAAGCTACCCGTAATCCGCGTGTTATGGCCGTGCTGTTGTTTTTGCAAGCCGGGCAGTAGCGGCCTCAATTCGATCCGTTCATCTATGCAGTACGTTTAGAGATAAGGCTAAGGCTGAGGCTAAGAAAAACGTCGATTTTTTGGCCGCAAAAGGGTATCACTGCGGTATCAAAACTCTGCGTTCTAAAAAAGTGCAAACATAGTGAGCAAGCCGGGAGGATTTGTCTTTGGTTGCCTTAGCTTAATCTCCACTTGATGCAATAGCCCGGATTAATAGCCAAGTTTCTCACGCCAGGTCACCTCTTCCGCCGCGCCAAGGCACTTTCATCATGCTGCATACCCCTTTTCCGCCGCGCCAAGGCACTTTCTTCACGCGGCAAGCCCTGTTCCACCGCGCCAAGGCACTTTCTTCACAATGCATGCCCCTTTTCCGCTGTGAGAACTCTCCCCTTTTATGCCGGATGCCCTTTTAATCCGTAAAAATCATATAATCCGTGGTTACGTAAGCTGTGAGGAGCGTCAAAGTTTACTTTGACCCCCCAGCGTAGATGACAAAGCCAGCTTTGTCGCTCCGGCATGGGTTGGGTGAGTGAGGAGGGTATATCTCACGCCATCACAGCGGGCGCTTTGGTTTGGCGAAGATGGTAGGTGTGCGCCTGCAAATTGGCCAGCAGGCGGCTGGGTTGGGTTACGGGTACGCGAACGTGAACCGTGGTACCCTGCCCCAGAGTGGAATCAAATGTTAAGCGCCCGCGCCAGGCCAGCGTGCGTTCGTTCATCGACAGCAGCCCCAGATGGCCGGCCTGGCCCATCAGCACTTCCGGCCTATCGCGCAAGCCGCAGCCCGTATCCTGCACCGTAATGCTGATGGCGTTTTGGCCCCACCGCAGGTGAATGAGAACTTGATCGGCGTGGGCATGGAATAACGCGTTGTCGATGGCCTGGCGGGTGATGTAGTATAAATCCGTTTCTAATTTATCTTCGCCGATGCACTGCTCGCCGAAACCCTGGGCGGTTAAGGTGATAACCCTGGGCGCGGACGGGGGCAGCGCCTGCTTGCCGATGGAGTCGAGATAGGCTTGCAGGGCTGCAATCAACCCCAGGTCGGTTAACACGGTGGGGTGCAAGCCCTGCGTAATTTCCCGCAAGCGCCGGTTGAGGTGCTGCGCTTCTTCCTCCAGAGCCAGCAGATTTTGCGCCACCGGGTCGGAGTCGGTGGCCAGTTGGCGGCGATTAAGGCGCAGCGACATCGACATAGTCGTCAGGCGGCTCAGGATATCGTCGTGCAGTTCGATAGCCAGGTGGCGGCGATCTTCCTGCTCGGCGTCGATGGTGCGCCGGTAGGCAAGCTGCAACTTGGTGATGGTTTCTTCCAGATCGGTTACGAGACAGGCGTTTTTGATGACCAGGGCTAACTGGCCGGTCATAAAATCGAGCCAGCGCAAGGTTGCCGGCTCAACCGCGCCGGTTTGGCGCTGTCCAAAACAGATCGCGCCGATCAGTTCGTGGCCTAAAACCAACACGGTAATGTGATCGACTTGTAATGCAAGCAAGCCCTGCCGCAGGGCGCTCTCCGGCAGGTGGAGTACCGGCTGCGGGCCATCGAGCTGGCCCACGGCAATATCAAAGGGAAGTTCGCTTAGATCGGGCGCGGGCGGCGCACCGGCTGAACGCAGCATGACCAGCACGTTATCATCGGCGCGATAGCGCCAAAGGGAAAGGTGATCGCCGGCTATGGTCTTGAATAATGTTTCGATCAGATGATCAAGGAGATGCTCCTGGTTGGATATTTCGCGCACCGTCTGGCCAAAGTGGGCTGTGGCCTGCCAGTAAGATGTCGTCTCCTGCTGGTGAATACGGTTCACGCTGGCCCCGGTCCAGACGCATAAAACGGCGACAACTAACCAAGCGATGGCGACTAAATCGGATATCGCGCCCCATAAAAAGAGAGCCATAGGTAAGGAGATAATAAGCACCAACAGCACAACGGCTACGGCTATAAGTTTATCTCGATGATAATGGCTCTGCATGGATACCTTGGATGTGATTTTTAATGTTCAAAGCGTTCGGCTATCAGCTTGCAGCCGTCAGCTTTATTTCAAAGACTATAAGTAATGGCCGGCAGCGTGCTGTTACTTAAAAGCGCTGGGGCGCGTACCCTGTACGTGCTTGGGCGAGCCGGGTTGGTCAGAAGATGAAGCCGGCATAGAGATTTCGGTGACGGGCTTTCGAGCAGCGCCGGTGGTCGGCTGTGGTTTTTTGGTACCGCCAACCACGGCGAAAATCCCCAAACTGAGAAAGCCTAAAACGATCACGCCTATCGCTACAATCCACCACGGAAACTCGTCATCAACTTCGACGGTGGGTTGGGCCTGATCGCTGTTAACGGCGGCTTGCGGTTGGTCGGCAACGGTCGGAGCCGACTCGCTTGGGGCGGGGGCGGCTGCGTTAGGCGCTCCATCACCCAGATTAAAGGGAACAAACTCGGCGGGAATGGTTTCCAGGCTAAAGGAGACCAGCTTAGCGTCTTCGACAACAATGGTGGCGTTGGCATCGGGTTGTAAGACGTTAAAGGTTATCCGCGCCAGCGCCCCTGTGCCACTCACCGGCGGAGCGGGGTTGAGCAGGGTTAAGGCGTACGTTACGTTTCCGGCTGCCTCATCGGCATTGTTAACCACCACAAAACCCTTGTTGGCGGGTAAGAGCGGGCCGGCTTCAACTTGAACACCGTCTTTGTCGGGATCACTATCTTGTACCGAAAAAACGGCCGGATCGTAGGTAAGTTTGAACTCAGCGCCGTATAGTTCCGTAACGTTTTCGACGACAACATCAAGCACCAGCGTTCCCTCCGGAGCATCAACCGGCTGTAAGGAGATGCGACTGTCTTGCGCATAGGCCAGAGAAGCGCTTAAAAACAGGGTCATCATAAAGGCCATTATTACGATAGATATTTTCATAGCATGTTTCATGGGATTACCTCCAAATCTCTATAAACTGATAGATAGTAGCTTGCTTAAGATGTTGGCTGATATCGGGTACGAATAAAGGGCCACTGTTTGAATGCCAACGCATTTAAAAAGCTGCACGTTCGCGAATGAGGCGGAGTATGTAAATATGAAATTTGGTTGATGATGGGATGATAGAGTGCTGCGTATAATAAGTAATGCCAAGCATTACGAGGATAAAACAAACTCAACAGGATGGTTACAATGCGGAACCATGGGGCCTTGTTTGCCCCAACACGAAACCGTCGAGAGGCAACAGTATTATATGGTTCTGGCAAACAACAGAAACTATACAAATGAGCGGGCATCGTATTAACCATTGTGTTGAGTTGGTAAAGAACAAAAAACCTGCGGCTGAAGCCGGTGGGTAGCAAACTTTTTTGCAATTAACGATCTAAAAATAGCATGACCCCTGCCTTTTAACAATAGCGATTCGGTACTGATCACTCTCGATCAATACGCTCTTGTTAAATATGTGCAATTTAAGAAGTGTGGTATAATGTGTGAAATTTTGTGCATTCCCTATTGATGCAGAAAATTTCTTCACCTTCACAAAGTACCAAGCCAACTTCTATACACCACCTTGAATCAGGTATACATCATGGTAGCAAGCTAGAGGCATTATGCCTTCTGGTAAATAACAAAATATAAATTTCATAGATAGAACGAGGAGGTTTACGCGTGAAACTTCACGAATACCAATCAAAGCGGATTTTTGCCAAGTACGGTGTTCCCATTCCTAATGGGGAAGTGGCAACAACTCCAGCCGAAGCCAAAGAGATAGCTCAAAAGCTAGGTGGTTCCGTCGTCGTCAAAAGCCAGGTTTTAGTCGGTGGTCGGGGCAAGGCCGGCGGCGTAAAAGTGGCTAAAGATGCCAATGAAGCGGAAGCAATCGCCGGCCAGATTTTGGGAATGGACATCAAAGGCTTAACCGTTGAGAAGGTACTAATTGACGAGACAGCCGATATCAAAGATGAGATTTATCTGGGTATCGTCATTGACCGGGCGCAGCAAAAACCGGTCATTATTGCCTCGGCAGAGGGTGGCGTTGAGATTGAAGTGGTTGCCAAAGAAAACCCAGACGCCATCAAACGGGTGGCCGTTGACCCGGTCTTTGGCCTGTTAGGTTTCCAGGCCACCAATCTGGCTTATGACTTAGGGCTGAAACGTGACATGGTCGGCCAGTTTACCAAAATCCTTAAAGGGCTGTACCAGGCCTTTATGGATGCCGATGCTAGCCTGGCTGAAATTAACCCCTTAGTTGTAACCGGCGAGGGAAAACTTTTGGCCGTTGATGGTAAAATCCTTTTGGATGATAACGCTCTATACCGTCACCCCGAACTGGCCGAAATGCGCGATATCCAAGAAGAAAGCCCATCCGAACGCGAAGCCCGTATGTCTGGTTTGAACTTCATCAAGCTCGATGGCGAAATCGGCTGTATGGTCAACGGTGCCGGTTTGGCGATGGCGACGATGGACATTGTTCAGCATTACGGCGGCTCACCGGCCAACTTCCTTGATATTGGTGGTGGTGCCAACGCCGAAAAAGTAGCTAAAGCGCTGCGCATTATTCTCCAAGACCCCAACGTAAAAAGCATCCTGTTTAATATCTTTGGTGGTATCACCCGCTGTGATGAAGTAGCCAAAGGTATTCTGGAAGCCCTCAAACAAGTTCCCACCGACGTGCCCATGGTAGCACGCCTGGTTGGCACCAATGAGGAAGAAGGTCAACGAATTCTAGCTGAGGCCAATTTCCCCAGTGCCATCAGCCTTAGCGACGCCGCACAACAAGCTGTAGCCCTGGCAAAAGGAGCATAAGAAATGGGTATCTTAGTTGGGAAAAACACGCGATTAGTTGTTCAAGGGATCACCGGGCGTGAGGGAGCATTCCACACGCAGCAAATGATTGAATATGGCACCAATGTTGTGGCCGGTGTAACGCCCGGCAAAGGTGGTGAGTGGATTAACGGTGTGCCGGTGTTCGATACGGTCAAAGAAGCCGTCAGCGCCACCGATGCCAATACCAGCATCATCTACGTACCGGCCCGTTTCAGTGCCGATGCCATTATGGAAGCCGCTGATGCCGGTATCAAACTGGTCATCTGCATCACCGAAGGCGTGCCGGTTTTGGATATGGCTCGCGTTCAGGCATTTTTGGCCGGTAAAGACGTTCGGCTTATTGGCCCCAACTGCCCCGGTTTGATTACACCGGGCGAATGCAAAGTCGGTATCACTCCAGGTCACATTCACCTGCCCGGCAATGTAGGGCTGGTTTCCCGCAGTGGAACGCTGACCTATGAAGTGGTCCAGGCTCTCACCGATAAAGGTATCGGCCAAAGCACGGCTGTTGGTATCGGCGGTGACCCGATTATCGGCACCAAATTTATTGACTGTCTGCAACTGTTCGAAAGTGATCCTCTAACCGATCAGGTCGTTCTCATCGGTGAAATCGGGGGTACGGACGAGCAGGTAGCGGCTCAATTTATTGCCGACCACATGAGCAAACCGGTTACGGCCTTTATCGCCGGTCGTACCGCACCTCCCGGAAAGCGTATGGGTCACGCCGGAGCCATCATTCAAGGTGGTGAAGGTACAGCGGAAGAAAAGATCAGAGCGCTTGAGGCCGTTGGCGTTAAAGTTGCCGACCTGCCTACCGAAGTGGCGGATATTGTCGCCAGCCAAATGTAGTTCTTTTGTTTGATAGAAAGTCTGGTGGCTGTTGCTTGAAGTGACGGCCACCTATACATGAATAAAAAAGGGTCTGGAAATTTCCAGACCCTTTTTGTTGTTTATCATCGAGCTAAACGTTCAACACTCAGACCGATTGGGGCGCATCCTGACTTCGTTTTTGAGGCTCATTTAAAAGCTCAGGTACCTGACTCCCTTCGCGATCAAACGGAATATCTTCACGCCAGCGCGAGGAAGGTAAGATTTTTTCCATATTAATACGGTCTTTGAACTTGGCGGCAACATCATATACCTCAATCAGCAACCCTTCGCTTAAGGTAATGGGGTTGAGACCAAGCTGGCGAAACTTGTCGTTGCGAATAATAAGTTCGTTGCGCCAGGCTTCGTTGCGGGGGTTGACATAGTAGCGAATCTCGGCCTCGGTGAGATCTGAAATGAGAGTCGCCAAATCGCGCACGCAATGGGTTTCGGTCGCCTGGTTAAAAATCTGGACTCGATCGCCGGAACTGGGCGGCGAGGTGATCGCCAGCGAAATGCAGCAAACCGTATCTCTAATGTGAATAAACGCGCGAGTCTGCCCGCCGTGACCATACACCGTGAGCGGATGACCGACTGCTGCCTGCACCATAAAGCGATTAAGAACCGTACCGTAATCGCCTTCGTAGTCAAAGCGGTTGATCAGGGCCGGGTGCATCAGTGTCTCTTCGGTATTGGTACCCCAGACCACGCCCTGATGCAGATCGGTAATACGCACATTATCGTTCTTATTGTAGTAATGAAAAAGAAGCGCATCCATCGTTTTGGTCATATGATAGATACTGCCGGGATGGGGCGGATAGGGGATTTCAATTTCCTGATCGCGGCCTTCGATATCGACCTTAACCGTCAAGTAGCCTTCGGGAATGGTCATTCCGGCTGTGCCGTAGCCATAAACACCCATCGTACCCAGGTGAACCAGATGCACATCAATACCAGCTTCAACAATGGCGCATAACACGTTGTGGGTGCCGTTGATATTATTATCAACTGTATATCGCTTATGGCGAGGCGATTTCATGGAATAAGGAGCGGCACGTTGTTCGGCAAAGTGGACAATGGTGTGGGGTTTCTGCATGCGCAGTAGATAAAGCAGTTCCTGGTAGTCTTCTGATAAATCGATATCAACGTAATCAATCGTCCGTCCGGATACCTCCTTCCAAGCCCGCAGGCGGGTCTCGATAGTTTCTATAGGGGTCAACGATCGGCAACCCAACTCGACATCAATCTTACGCCGCGACAGGTTGTCCACTATCGTTACATCATACCCCTCGCTTGATAGCCGCAGGCTTGTGGGCCACCCACAAAAGCCGTCACCACCAAG